>JAPLDC010000003.1 GCA_026391935.1 Bacteroidota bacterium
TAATGGCGTTTGGATCGGACCATTTGACAAAGTTGAATATGCAAGAGCATATTATGTAATGAAATTTAATGTTCCATTGAATGAATGTAATTGTGTAAATCATTAATTAACATATTAAAAATATCAACTATGCAAGTAAAATGTACATCCTGCGGAGCACCTCAATCAACAGAAGTAGAATCGAATTGTATTTTTTGTGGAGTTCAATTAGATAATAACTATAAAATCTCTGAAAATGATTTTAATGAGTTCACCCTTGCTCAATATGAATTTAATAATTCCAGATTCCCAAAGGCATTATTACTGTTTGAAGAACTATTGAAAAATCATCAAGACAATACGGTGGCTTGGATTTATAAAGTTAATTGTGAGTTGCGAATAAATACACCTAATAGTGAAAGCTATAAAGAATTTGAACACTCAGTAAATTGGTTGTTTGAAAAAATTGGAAATAATCCAGTTGTTCAAAATTTAATCGAAAATACAATATTGGAAACCATCGAATTTCTTTTTAAGCTAAAAATAAAAAGACCAATTCCTAAAATTAATGAAAATAATGTTGAAGGTTTTTTGGAGTCTCATAGTCTAGCTTCGAAAGGAACAGATAAAGAATATAATTTTTTACGTGTTATTAACAGATTGTCATCTTTATTTTCTTCTCGATTTTCTGAGAATTTTTTGAGGTTGCTAAGAGAATATATTTATAATCTGGAAAATAACAACTATTACAACAGAAAAAGGCATAGCCGTCTTTTAGATGAACCCGCAATATTTTTTGAGTTGACAGCTTTATTTCTTAAATCAGGAATTGATTTAACGGATTTCTTCATTAAAATTCTTATGTCACTTGAAAATTCGATAGATGATGATATTTCTTCAAGAGATTTATTGGTTGATGATTGGATTAATTTTTCACTATCATTTCCTAAATGGTATTTTACTGAAGGTGAACTTCAAGAAATTAATAATCTAGATATAAATTATAAGAAGATAGAGCAGTATTTGAAAAAATTTGATAAAGAAGAGGTAGTAGCCTCCTCTATTGAAAAAGAAACAAAAATGGATGCTAAAAAAGGTTGCTTTATTGCAACCGCTGCAATGGGAGACTATAATCACCCGATTGTAATGGACTTGCGTTTGTTTCGTGACAATTGGCTTTTGAATCGAAATTGGGGGGTAAACTTCACCAATTGGTATTACACTCATGGGCCAAAAGCAGCAAGAGTAATAGAAAAATCGTTAGTCCTAAAAAAACTGACGTTTATTTTCATAGTTAAACCACTTCAATTATTAACAAAAAAATTAAGATAATATGAATTACTACATCTATGAGAATTGGCAAAGAGAATCGGCACTTAGACCAATAATACACAAATGGGATTGCGGGCATTGCCACATGGGTTTTGGAAAACGTGCTAATGCAAAAAAAGGAGCAAATGGGGTTTGGATTGGGCCATTTGACAAAGTTGAATATGCAAGAGCATATTATGTAATGAAATTTGGTGATGAATCGAATGAATGTAATTGTGTAAATCATTAATTAACATATTAACAAAATAAAATGCAAGTAAAATGTACATCCTGTGGTGCTTCACAAAATATTAGTCAAGCACAAAATTGTGATTTCTGTGGAAATCTCATCGAATTAGAAAGTGCCAAGAACAATTACCAATCTTTCTTAAATGGAGAAAGTGGTAATTTAATGTCTATGGCTGAAACAGCCATAGAGGCAACTAACTGGGAGGAAGCTCTCCAGTTTTTCAATCAAGTACTTACAAAAGAAATTACTAACTCAGATGCTTGGCTGGGTAAAGGTATAGCTATAGTTTACACTTCAAAAATTGGTGAATTAAAAATTACTGAGGCTATTGCCTATTGGAAAAATGCCTTAAAACATGCTCCTAATCAAGAAGCAATGGGTAAACGTGTTGCCAAAGAAATCAATGAAGTAGTAAATAAATTTTATCCATCTCTGGAAAACCACTTTATTCAATTTAAAGATTTAGACAATTCATATGGAGAATTAGTATCTAAGTTTGTTACTCTTGAAGCTGCTCAAGATTATGCAACACAATTAGATTCAAAAAATATAAAATTATATGAAACAGGTTTTGCACTTTGTAATAGAGTAATAGAAACGCCAAGAAAGTATGCGATTGCAGACCAATATTCTGCAATTGGTAAAGGAATAGTTGGTGCTTTACAAGATAACAAATACAAACGACAAGATGCGATGAGTGACAACTTGAAAGCAAGTAGGAGAAAAAACGAAGTAAAAACAGCGGCAAAATCCATTTTTATTATTCAAGACAAATATATTAATGCAATTAGAGCACTTAATCCATCAGCAGAATTAACTTCAACAAGGGAATTGTATAAGCAAGAATTTGAAAGAGATGCTGTTCTTGAAAAAAACTCTACAGATCAAAGAGATATGTGGAAAGCATTGTTCTCATTTAGAATTATTGAGGCTATCAAACTTGCTTGGAGTCCTTTTTTTAGAAATACGGGTTTAAAAAAATAACTGTATGGCAGCAAAACATTTTATCATATATTATCAAAGAGGTGCCGGCACTTATGTGGTAACTGAACCACGCCCTTGGGCTCGTGAAAATCAAGTCCACTTTCCTACTTATGATTTTATTACTAATCATCCAAATGTTGAGACAATTGAAAGATTCTTAATTGAACAGCGCAGCTTTCAAAGAGTTGTGAATACGCCCGATTTTGTTCTTATACAGAATGTTGATCCAAATTTAATTTTGTGAAAATGAACAGAGTTTTATCCGGTGTTTTTTTAGCTTTTGGCTTTTCTGCCTTAATTATTTTGAGTATAGAAAAGCAATATTCATTTTATCAAATTTCATTTGGATTTTTGGTTTACATAATACCTGCAATGTTTATTTCTTCTTTTAAATCGAGAGGATTAGCATTCATAATAACTGTTGTTAGTATTTTATTTGCCTATTGTTCTTATCATTTCGCATGGCATGACACTTGGGTTGGACTTTTAATGGCTTTTGTAATAGGACTACCTATTTATTATTATCGAATACGGAAAGCTAAAGTACAAGATGGACATAAGGGCAGCACCTAACAGCACCTACAAGAAATTGGCGGTTCAGTGGTTAAATGAAGCTTCGTGCTTCGTATCAAGTTCATTGGTGGCAGACAGTTTTCGTCTCCGAAGTCGCCAACTTCTTGTAGCTGCAAAACGTTATGGGCAAGTTTATGAAAAGACAACCAAACGGAAAACGACAGACAAGAGAACCGCCAAAGGAAAACTTTGATAGTTCCTAAAAGATATTTTGTAAAATTGAAAAACTAAAGTTGAGACTAGAAACAACTTTATAAAACGGGGCGTATTCCGAAAAGCCATATGAGTAGGAATGACTTTTAAAATGAAATAAAATGAAAATAAAAAACGCTGCAGTATTCCTAATGATAGGTTCGATTTATGGGATTTTAATTCGGGTTTATTATATTATAGACGCTTTTAGTGAAACTCGTTTGGAATACACAAAAGAGAATCTTATAAATTGGGGATTTGATTCATTCTCGATAATTTTACCAATTTCTTTACTAGTTTTATCGATAGCATTAATGAATAATAAAACAGACGTTGTTTCAAACGAAAAAGAAGAAGTTTTATCTCAAGGTAATGAGCAAAACCTTACAGTTGGAGATTGGTTGGTGAACTTTTTAATTACAATAATTCCTCTGGTTGGCTTTATATTTATTATTATTTGGGCTAATGACGATAAAAACAAAATCAGGAAAAATTGGGCTGTAGCCTCGCTTATTTGGTCAGGAATAATTTTTGTATTATCAATATTTCTTTATGCTACAATTTTCGCTGCAATAATGAAAAGGTATTAAAACCAGCCCATAACACGGGTTTGGCAAAAGTGGCGGTTTAGTGCTCCGCAGAAACATTTGTGGTGAAAATCGCCACCTTCGCCAAGCCCGAAAACGTTATAAGCAACCAAATAATACCTCCGAGAAAAATATATGCTAAAAATAAAATTCATTTTCCTTTTCATATTTACATCAGGACTTTTCAACTTTGGAATATCGCAGAATGACCTAGGAAATAAATATCTGACAGACTT
>JAPLDC010000087.1 GCA_026391935.1 Bacteroidota bacterium
CATAAAGATGGGCACATTATATACCTTGCTGTATCATCGAGTCTAATAGTCATGAACAACATGTCCTACATTCAAGCTTTTCACAGAGACATATCCGAGCAGAAAAAAACGGAGAAAATTCTGAAATTAGCAAATTCAAATTTAGTAACAGCGGAATTAGTCGCAAAAACAGGTAGTTGGAAATTCTCTCTGGAGGGTAAAATGGTCGATATCTCGGTAGGATTTAAGAAAATATTTGGAACAGAGAAATCGGTTTTGTCAATTGATGAAGTGAGAGATTTCCGTTTGCCGGAATACCAATCAGCTTTAGATGAAACAATTAAAATGTTAGTTGAGGGACAGGAGATCGTCAATACAGAATATAAAATAAAAAGATTAACCGATGGAGCAATTATAGATGTCCAAGCGATTGCAAAATACGATTCTATCAGCCACACAATGTATGGCACTGTGCAAGATATCACCGAACGAAAAAAGGTAGAAGATGAACTTCGTTTTCAAAGTGAGATAACAGCTAATTTGACAGACGCTATTTACCTGTTTAAAGTTGAAAATGGCGAAATTGTCTTTTCAAATACAAATTTTGAGAAAATGTTTGGCTACGCTTCTAAAGAATTGAATGGGCAAACTGTTTCGATTTTAAATGCTCCTGATTCAGGAGATCCAACTGAAACTGCAAAAACAATCATTGAAAGCATCAAAAAAAACGGATCTTGGAAAGGTGAAATTGAAAACATCAAGAAAGATGGGACTGTTTTTTGGTGCTATGCCAACATTAAGCTTTTCAAGCATTCAACGTATGGAAATATTTGCCTCGCTATTCACACTGATATTTCAAATAAAAAGAAAATTGAAAAAGCACTTTTTGAAAGTAACAAAAATTTAAAATTAAGCGAATTCATAGCTAAACTAGGTCATTGGAAAATGAATCTAGATACACGCATATTTTATGTTTCTGATGGGGCACAAAAAATTTATGGTCTTAATAAGACAGAGGTTCTTCTTGAGGAAGTACAAAGTTTTCGTTTACCGGAATACAATTCAATGATGGATGAAGCACTAAGTGCATTGATTGAAGAAGGTAAGCCCTATGACATTGAATTTAAAATTAAACGGAGTAATGATGGAGAAATAATTGATGTCCATTCAATCATAGAATATGATTCTAATAATCGCATTTTATTTGGTGTTATTCAGGATATCACCGAACGAAAATTAGCAGAACAATTGCTAAAATATTCTGAAAATAATCTAAGTGCAATTTTTAATAATACAAATACCGGATTCATTTTGCTTGACGAACAGTTTAAAATTGTTTCCTTAAACAAGCGGGCGAAAGAACTTACAATTCTGGCATTAGACAAAGAACCTGTTGTCAACGAAAGCATAATAGAAATCCTTCCGGATGAAAAACAAGAAGCATTTAGTCGTAATCTCTATGATGTTTTATTGGGCAACGAAATTCATTATGATATTAACTACCCACAAAAAGATGGAAGTCCACTTTGGTTAGATATTGCTTGCAAGCCAGTCTTCAATGAACAGAGTAAGATTATTGGAATCTCCTATGCCATAACGGATCTTACAAAACGAAAAACGGCTGAAAAAGACAGAGATAAGTTAATCACAGAACTCTTAGACAAAAATAATAATCTAATGCAGTTTAATTATATCGTTTCACATAATTTGCGATCACCAGTTTCAAATTTAATTGGCCTAAGTAATTTATTGAAAATACCATCTAACACGGAAGAGGAAAAACTTAAGATTTTCGAACATATCCAACAAGCCGCATTGAATATGGATAAGCTAATGATTTTATTAGTGTGAAAAGTTATATTGAAAGCATCTTTTATAATCTTATAAGCAATGCAATCAAATACCGTTCTAATGAAGGAAAGCACCATATTGTAATTTCTACAAAAAAAGAAAAAAATATTTTTCATTTTACTATTTCCGACAATGGAAAAGGAATAGATCTAGAAAAGAATGGAAAATACATTTTTGGATTATATAAACGCTTTCATAGTGAGGTAGAAGGAAAAGGGTTGGGATTACATATGGTCAAAACACAAGTAGAGGCACTTGGAGGACATATATCTGTAGAAAGTGAAGTTGAAAAAGGAACAACTTTTAAAATCACACTTCCTTGCCATTTATGATTTTCCAAATTTTTGATCAAGCAAAAAGATAAAAAGGGAAATTGAAAGCACAAACCATTTTCTCAGAAGAGGAATCTCCTTGCCTACTTTGATAAAGGGGGAATTGTACTAAGAAAGATTTTAGAAAAGAACAGAAAACACACGCCTGTACCTCTCAAAAGGGGAATGCATTTGAGTTAGGTAGATGATTTTAGTAAAGAAAGAATCCTTAGATGCGATACAGAAACTGGCTAAGGTTTTGTTTTATGCA
>JAPLDC010000199.1 GCA_026391935.1 Bacteroidota bacterium
TCTCTGGAACGACACAAGTTTGTCAATACAATGGGGAATTAAAGAACCGATATTATCTGAAAAAGATAAAACTGGCAAGCTTTTTAAAGATTTCAAAAGCATGTTTTAATTTTTACATTAATTATAACCGAGGACAATAAAAATAATTTCCGATACATCCAATGGACTTCAATATAAATCTTTTGCTAATATATTTAAGTTATTTTTTCAGCATTGCTATATTGTCATTTTTGCTAAACGGCTTATTTCTAAAATTTGCTTCAAATTTGGGAATGCGAAATACGCCAGAAAACATGATAAGATGGAGTCCTGAAGCTAAACCTTCTTTAGGAGGAATTTCATTCTATTTAATATTTCTAATTTCAATCGCTAGTTTTTCCATATTTTTCGAACAAAATAATCTGGCACAGAACAATCGATTATTAGGTTTACTCGCATCAAGTACTCTGGCTTTTTTAATGGGTTTATCTGATGATGCATATAATACAAAACCCATTTTAAAATTTACAATTCAAATCTGCTGTGCATTAATTCTAATCGCAACGGGAACGTATATTAAAATTTTTTCAAACGTTTATTTTGATTATGCACTTTCTTTTTTTTGGATTGTTGCAATAATGAACTCAATCAATATGCTTGACAATATGGATGGGATTACTACAATAGTATCAATAACTATTATACTAAGCGCATTATTCATCCTGTTCATTAATAAAGACGGATATAAGATCGAAACAATCATTTTAATAGGAGTAATGGCGGCACTCTTTGGATTTCTATTTTATAATTGGCATCCGGCAAAAATTTTTATGGGCGATACTGGCAGTCAGTTTTTAGGACTCTTTCTTGCTGCAATAGGTATAAATTATTTTTGGAATACCCCAGATGCACACCACGAATTAATTCAATCAAAGCAATTTTTTGTCACAATTCTGACATTCGCAATTCCGATAATTGATACGACATCAGTTGTTATTAATCGATTAATTAGCGGACATTCACCCTTCATAGGCGGAAAGGATCATACCACTCATGCTTTCTATTTTTTGGGGGTAACAGAAAAAAGAATAGCGCTTATGTATGCTGGAATTTGTTTTATTTCGATGTTATTCAACTATTTAATTATTACTTCTATTAAAGAATGGAGTTACTTACACATTATTCTATTTTCAATTTATTTTTTACTTTTATTTCGATTCATGTATTCTCCTACTCGAAGAAATCTTAAATAATGCAAAAAATAAATAAAGCATTACTTTTTCTTAGGTCCTCCAAAAAATATTTTATTGCTTTTGGCATTGTATTGGCATTGATAAGTATAATTAAATTATTTTCATATTCGTTTACTGATAATTTATCAGATGCGGCATACGAAGATTACTTTAATGCTAGTTATAAAACTTTTAGTATACGTATCCCAAAAAACTTAAACTTTGCAGGTGAAAAAACGCCTTTAACAGATTTTAGTGTTAGAGAAGCAACAGAGCGAGAATTGGTAATCAACACCTATTGGCAATCTCAGTCACTTCTTATTCACAAACGTGCAAATCGCTGGTTTCCGATAATAGAACCTATTCTTAAACAAAATGAGATCCCCGACGATTTTAAATACATTGCAATAATTGAAAGTCAACTTTCAAATGTTGTTTCCCCACAAGGAGCAACTGGTTTTTGGCAAATAATAGAATCAACCGGAACAGGTTATGGTTTAGAAGTAACGGATGAAGTGGATGAAAGATACAGTGTTGCAAAATCAACAGAAGCAGCATGTAAATATTTTAAAGAAGCATACAAACAATTTAATAATTGGACGCTCGTTGCAGCTTCATATAACTTAGGAATAGGTGGAGTTCAAGGCCAATTGGACAAACAGAAAGTCAATAGTTACTACGACCTCGCATTAACTGAAGAAACTGCTAGATATATTTACCGAATATTAGCGATGAAAGAAATTATTTCCAGACCAAAAGTCTATGGTTATATGTTACGCAAAAAGGACTTGTATCCTGCCTTAATTACAAAAAAAATACAAATAGATACAACCATTCACAACTTAGCTGATTTTGCAATTTCCCAAAAGGTCAATTATAAAATACTCAAATTATTTAACCCTTGGCTACGGACTAATTCATTAACAAATTCCGAAAAGAAAAAATACATCCTTGAAATCCCAAAAGGAACAATGAATATTTATGATATGGATGGAAACTACGATGGAAGCAATACCTTGACATCATCAGACTCAATCAATTTGATCACAACCCTCCCTTTGATAAACGATTCTGTTAAGAAAGAAAGAAACCAATAAAATAAATAAATGGTTTTAAAAAATCTGGTTCTCCTCCTTTTTATCACCTTTAGTATACAGCCACTTTTTTTTATTCCAATTAATTCTCCTGACAGAAAAGATTTTTCAAAAATACAATTAACAGATATCGGAAAATATGGACTTATCCGAAAAGCAAGAAAAACTGTACCATCTCATCTTCATACTGGAATTGACATAAAAAGACCAACGAATAATTACATTGACCAACCTGTTTATCCTATTGCAAAAGGCTTAATAATAAGTAAACGAATAGATGGACCTTATGCGCAATTGATAATAGAGCATAAAATCAATAACAAAACAATTTGGACCGTTTATGAACATATTGCAGGTATTACGGCCAAACTAAATGAAACTGTTAATCCCGATAAACCCATTGCCAGATTTATGAATAAAAATGAATTAAATAAATACGGCTGGCAATTTGATCATTTTCAT
Organism: Bacteroidota bacterium; assembly: GCA_026391935.1. GTDB lineage: Bacteria > Bacteroidota > Bacteroidia > 2-12-FULL-35-15 > 2-12-FULL-35-15 > 2-12-FULL-35-15. The sequence continues at coordinate 2,768 of JAPLDC010000199.1, forward strand.
TTAGAGATTCTTAAAATCAAACCTATAAGAATAAAGCCAGACCATCTGCAGCCTGAAAGGCTTTACAACTCATACACATTAATTTGTTTTAAGCAATCTGACCTCGAAAAATATTTTTTCGACCCCATCGAATTTCTGAAAGAAAATCTTCATTAAAATAAGCTTACTCTCTTTTATATAGCGATTGTTCCTTACCTTTGTTTTCATAAAATACAACACTATTTTAGTGTTTAATAAGCTAATTTATTATTAAAATGTCAAGTACTCGTATAAGTGAAATAGACTTTTTGGAAGTTGTAGGTGCCCGAGTTCACAATCTAAAAAACATCAACGTTACCATACCGCGCAATAAATTAGTAGTAATTACAGGACTAAGTGGTAGTGGAAAATCATCCCTCGCCTTTGATACTATTTATGCTGAAGGACAAAGGCGTTACATTGAAAGTTTTTCTGCCTATGCGCGCCAATTCCTTGGTAATATGGAGCGTCCCGATGTTGATAAAATAACAGGATTGAGTCCAGTTATTTCCATCGAACAAAAAACAGTTAATAAAAACCCTCGTTCAACTGTTGGAACCATCACCGAGATCTATGACTTTTTACGTTTATTATATGCCCGTGCATCTGATGCGTATTCTTATGTGACAGGAGAAAAAATGGTTCGCTACTCCGACGACCAGATAATAAATTTGATCCTCGAAAAATATAACAATCAAAACATTTTGATTCTTGCACCTGTTGTGAAAGGAAGAAAAGGCCATTACCGCGAGTTATTTGAACAAATAAAAAAATGGGGATACTTGCGTGTCCGGATTGACGGAGAGGTTGTGGAATTAACTAAGCGTATTCAATTGGACCGATATAAAGTTCATGATATTGAAATTGTAATTGACCGTTTGGAAGTGAATGTTGAATCACGTCCTCGCATTTCAGAATCCATGCAATTGGCTATGAAACAAGGAAAAGGAATCATTCTGGTTCAACCTTTTAAAAGAGGAAAACTTGAGGAAGAATATGGGAATGTTGAATATTTTAGTCGGCATTTAATGTGCCCTACATCCGGCATTTCTTATGATGAACCGCAACCAAATTTATTTTCCTTCAATTCTCCGTATGGAGCTTGTCCGAAATGTAATGGACTAGGAATGGTGGCGGAAGTTGATATCAATAAAATTATTCCTGATAAAAAATCATCCATCCGAAAAGGAGCTATAGCACCAATAGGGCCCTATAAAACTACTTGGATCTTCAAACAACTGGAGGCCATCGGTGATAAATATGGTTTTAATTTGGATACACCAATTGATGAAATTTCAGATGAAGCGATAAATACGATCCTATTTGGTTCAGATGAAGTTTTTAAGATAAAACAATATACAGACAGCTCTGCAACAAGCTACAGCATAGCATTTGAAGGAATCGCCAATTTCATCATTAAACAAAATGATGAACAAAGTTCTCCAACAATAGAAAAATGGATACAGGGTTTTATGAATAAAGTAACTTGCACAAAGTGCGAAGGAACTAAGCTAAAAATGGAATCTCTCCACTTTAAAATTGACGCCAAAAATATTGCCGAATTATCTGAAATGGGCATTATTGAATTAAATCATTGGTTTAAAGATCTTCAAACGCGCCTGAGTGCAAAACAAAATACCATCGCAAAGGAGGTTTTGAAAGAGATAAGAACACGCATTTCATTTTTGTTGGATGTAGGATTAGATTATCTTTCCTTAAACAGGAGTTCAAGAACACTTTCCGGAGGCGAAGCGCAGCGGATCCGACTGGCAACTCAAATCGGTTCACAATTGGTTGGGGTACTTTATATTTTAGATGAGCCTAGCATCGGTCTGCATCAACGGGATAATATCAGATTGATAAATGCACTTAAAAATCTTCGTGATATCGGAAATTCCGTAATTGTTGTTGAACACGACAAAGAAATGATCCTTGCTGCCGATCATGTTATAGATATAGGTCCGGCAGCCGGTATCCACGGAGGGAAGATAATTGCGCAAGGCACTCCCAAAGAAATTTTAAAATATCACACACTCACATCTGACTATATTAATGGCGTAAAGGAAATTGCAATTCCGAAGGAGAATAGAAAAGGAAGTGGAAAATCTCTTGTACTTAAAGGAGCAAAAGGAAATAATCTAAAAAATGTATCGGTAGAATTTCCTTTAGGAAAATTGATCTGTGTAACAGGAGTTTCCGGAAGTGGTAAATCCACACTTATCAATGAAACGCTCTACCCTATTTTGAGTAAACATTTTTATCGCTCAGAAAAGAAACCAATGCCTTATAAATCTATATCCGGTTTAGAACATATTGACAAAGTCATTGATATTGACCAATCGCCAATCGGACGAACGCCGAGAAGCAATCCGGCAACATATACAAATGTTTTTTCTGATATCAGAACATTATTTTCTGAAATTCCTGAAGCGAAAATAAGAGGATATAAACCGGGAAGATTTTCTTTTAATGTAAAAGGTGGAAGATGTGAAACATGCCAAGGGGATGG
>JAPLDC010000083.1 GCA_026391935.1 Bacteroidota bacterium
ATGATTGCATCCGACTCTTTAATAATATTGTCTATATCAGAAATGGCTTCAGGTTTCTCAATTTTTGCAACCACTTTTGTTCTTACTTTATGATCGAAGTTTTGAATCAAATGTTTTAATTCAATAATATCGGCTGCTGACCGAACGAATGAAAGTCCAACCCAATCTACTCTTTGAGCCAAAGCAAAATCCAAGTCCTTCAGATCTTTTTCAGTTAAACAAGGCAATGATATTTTTGTGTTTGGCAAGTTCACGCCTTTTTTTGAAGATAATATTCCGCCATGACTCACAACCGCTACCACTTCATCTTTTCCATTGGTAGAAACCACAGTCAACAATAATTTTCCATCATCGATCAAAATATTTTCACCAGCTTTTACATCTTTCGGAAATTGAGGGTAAGTAATGTAAACTCTTTCTGCTGAACCAACACATTCTGTTGTCGAGATAATTATTTCTTTTCCGGCAACCAATTCAACACCATTATTTTCAACTAGTCCGATACGTAATTTCGGTCCTTGAAGATCGGCTAGTATCGCAGTATGGGTTCCTAGTTTTTTATTAATAGCGCGAATGCTTTTTATCTGATCGAGCACAACATCATACGAACCGTGTGAAAAATTGATCCGGCAAACGTCCGCACCCGCTTTTACCATTTCTTCTATCACTTCAGCAGATGACGATGCTGGTCCAAGCGTTGCTACAATTTTTGTTCTTTTCATACTTTACTTTTTACCACAGATTACACAAATTTTCACAGATAATATTCTGTTTTTACTCTGTACTGTGTGTTTGTTTTTAAGTTTATTCACCATTCATACAAATTATAAAACAAGTAATCCTGTTAATAACTGTGATCCATGGTGCATTTATAATATTAAATTCTGTTTTGATTTAAGTGCATTTACATCTATTCTTTTACCACAGATTACACAGATTTTCACAGATAAATTTCTGTTATTACTTTGTACTGTGTATGTTTATTAGTTTATTTTTTACCCTTCTTACAAATTTTAAAACAAATAATTCGTTTTTATCTGTGTAATCCGTGGTGCATTTATAATATTAAATTCTGTTTTGATTTAAGTGCATTTACATCTATTCTAAATGCGGTTTGCACCAAATTACTTTCTTTTATTTGTCGAACTATTTCCATTACATTTTCATTTTCGATCTCACCTCGGATGATAAAAAAATAATCAACTTGTTTTTGTTCTGGAATCAGTAATCCTTTTTCACTTCTGTTGGCTATTATAAAATATTCCATAAAAGCATCCGGTTGCTCAAAGCTAAACAAGGAGAAATGCGAGGGCTCATCTTGCTTTTTATCCTTAATTTCCAAGGGGTCGATTTTAACCAAATTAAAACCCAATTTATTATTGAGAGCCCAGCAAATACGATAGTCCTTTTCGTGTGAAGAAATACCTATCAACACAAAATCATAATCATATTCTATTTCAAGGGTGTATTTTCCCAAAGCTTAATTGTATAACAATGGTAAATTTAAAAATCTATATTCAGAATGCCAGTAAAATGAAATTATATTTATGTTATCAGATTCCTAAAACAGAGCAAGCGTGTTCTGATGCTAATTGCTCAGCACGTTTTTTTGAGAAGTGTTGTGCATTTCCAACTGCAACATTATCCACCAAAAGCTGAATACTATATTGCTTATCATCGGAAGCTGCACCATCAATAATAGTATCAAAACGAAATTCCTTTTTTTCCTTTTGAGCCCATTCAATAATTTTACTTTTAAAATCAACTTCTTTCGTTTCCACTTCATCCATATCGATGTGAACATTCACAATACGAGTCAAAATAAATTGTTGTGCAAATGAATATCCTTTATCCAGATAAATTGCTCCGATCAAAGCTTCGTAAGCATCTCCATTAATTGAACTGGTTTTATTTCCATGTCGTTCATTGTTTACTTCGATAAAATTATTCAATCCTAATTTTATCGCCAGTTGATTATGCTTTTGCCTGCTCACCATTTTTGACCGCATCTTTGTCAAAAATCCTTCATCTTTAAATGGAAATTTTTTAAAAAGATAATCCGCAACGACAGTTCCAATGACTGAATCTCCCAAAAATTCGAGACGTTCGTTACTGTCCTTTATTCCTTTCTTTATTACCTGAGCTGCTGAACTGTGGCGAAATGCAAGTTTGTATAAGGAGATATGCGTAGGATAAAATCCGAGGATATTACGCAGAGATTCGTGCAGTTTTTTGTCGGGCGAAAAATACACCCTTATTGGTTTTGTAAATATTGGCAATCGAGTAAATTAAGCGATATATTTTTTTACAATTACAGAAGCATTGTGCCCACCAAATCCGAAAGTATTACTTAGCGCAGCACGTACGATTCGTTTCTGAGGTTTGTCAAATGTAAAATTTAATTTATTATCCAACGCAGGATCGTCAGTAACGTGATTAATAGTTGGAGGGACAATATCGTTTTGACAAGCCAAAACACAAGCAATTGCTTCAATTGCACCGGCAGCACCTAATAAGTGGCCTGTCATTGATTTTGTTGAACTGATGTTCAGTTTATATGCATGTTCACCAAATACACCTTTTATTGCTTTTGTTTCTGCAACATCACCTAATGGAGTGGATGTACCATGAACATTTACATAATCGATATCTTCAGGGTTCATTCCTGCATCCTGTAAAGCATTACGCATAACATTTAATGCACCTAGTCCTTCAGGATGCGGAGCAGTAATATGGTTTGCGTCAGCAGTCATTCCACCACCAACAATTTCAGCGTAAATTTTTGCTCCGCGTTTTAATGCATGTTCAAGATCTTCCAAGATCAAACAACCTGCACCTTCACCTAATACAAATCCATCGCGATCCAAATCAAATGGACGGGAGGCAGTTGAAGGAGAATCATTACGGGTAGAAAGAGCATGCATAGCATTAAACCCACCTACACCAGCTTCACACACAGCTGCTTCAGAACCACCAGCAACAATAAGATCAGCTTTCCCTAATTTAATATAGGTAGCTGCATCAATTAAAGAGTTAGTAGAGGATGCACATGCTGAAACAGTAGTAAAGTTAGGGCCACGCATTCCAAAGCGTATTGAAATGTGTCCGGAACAAATATCAGCGATCATTTTGGGAATGAAGAAAGGGTTAAAACGAGGAGTCCCGTCGCCTTTAGCATATCCAAAACATTCGTCTTGAAAGGTTTGTAATCCTCCGATTCCTGAACCCCAAATAACTCCTGCTCTATCCGGATCAAATGCGTTTTCTCCATCCAAACCGGCATCTTTAACTGCCTGAATTGCGGAACATAAACCATATTGGGAAAATGGGTCGAGCTTACGAGCTTCTTTACGATCGAGGTAATCTTCAGGATTAAATCCTTTTACTTCACAAGCAAATTGAGTCTTAAACTTTGAAGCATCAAAACGAGTAATAGGAGCAGCTCCGCTAACTCCATTGAGAAGATTATTCCAATAATCGGAAACATTATTCCCAAGTGGTGTTATAGCACCAAGACCTGTTACTACTACTCGTCGAATTTTCATTAAATAAATCTTTTGTGAGAATTATTTTGCGTTTGCTTCAATATACGCAATTGCATCACCTACAGTACCAATTTTTTCAGCTTGGTCATCAGGGATAGCGATGTTGAATTCTTTTTCAAATTCCATGATCAATTCTACAGTATCCAAAGAATCTGCTCCTAAATCATTTGTAAAGCTTGCTGTTGGTGTTACTTCTTTTTCGTCTACACCTAATTTATCAACGATGATAGCTTTTACTTTTGTTGCAATGTCTGACATTTTTTTAAATGTTTTTGGGTTTATTTGGGTGCAAAGATATAGTTATATGCATAATTACAAAAGAATAAGGTAATTATTCACAACAAACTGCAACAAGCCAACACCTTTTTCACTGTATATCAACCACTTGTGTGTTTTTTTTAGAACATTATTATCTATGAAATACAAATAAGTACTTTATTTACTTTAATACACGTGTATTTATGTGGCAACAAGCACTGAAGAGCCTGATTGCGTGATGTTTTTATCAGAAAAGTCTGCTATCAAACCGGATAAACATTAAGTCAATCTGAAAAACGGGAAGCAAAAAATGATTATTTACTATAATTATCGGGTTGAACTGTTTTCGCCAAATCAATCTTTGTCATTTGTAAAATACTACTTTTGTACCATGACTAAAAATATTGCAATTTTTGCTTCGGGCGAAGGAACAAACGCTCAAAATATGATGGACTATTTTAAATCGTCCGATCAAATAAAAATTGCCTTGATAGTTTCAAATAAACCTACTGCTAATGTTTTAAATCGTGCAAAGGCTAATAATGTTCCAACATTGATACTGGATAAAAAAACATTCTTTGAAAGTAATACTATCGTTAATCATTTAAAAGATCTGAAAATTGATCTGATTGTCCTTGCAGGATTTTTATGGATTATCCCGGAGAATTTGATTAACGCCTTTCCTGATAAGATCGTTAATATCCACCCTTCCTTATTACCAAAATATGGCGGAAAGGGAATGTACGGAATGAAGGTCCATGAAGCGGTTATTGAGGCTAAAGAAAAACAAAGTGGGATATCCATTCATTTTGTGAATGAAAAATATGATGAAGGAGAAATTATTGAACAGCACACTTGTTCCATTTCCGAAAATGATACAGCTGAAATTCTAGCACAAAAAATTCATCAGTTGGAGCAGGATCATTTTCCAAAAGCTATTGAAAAAGTGTTACTAGTAAAATAAGTTAAATCGGAAAATTCAGGGTTAGCCCAATTACTTAATTAACCAAATAAATTTAATTAAATTACCCAATGAACTTTGATTTTAAACAAATAGCAACCATAACCATGATCCTGTTCGCTGTGATTGATGTAATTGGTTCCTTACCTATATTACTTGATCTACAAAGCAAGGTCGGGAAAATACAATCGGAAAGAGCAACACTTGTTTCAGGTGTGATCATGATCGTTTTTATGTTTGTAGGTGTGCAAATTTTAAATTTGATTGGCATTGATGTTAACTCATTTGCGATTGCCGGTTCTTTCATAATTTTTTTCTTAGCGTTAGAAATGATTTTAGGAGTAAAATTTTACAAAGAAGAAACAGCAGCAACTGCATCAGTTGTTCCTATTGCATTTCCTTTGATTGCAGGAACAGGAACATTAACCACTTTATTATCAATCCGTGCTGAATACGCTGACCAAAATATTATTGTTGCAATATTGATCAACTTGGTTTTTGTATATGCTGTTCTTAAAAACACTTATCGCTTAGAAAAAATACTTGGTGTAGGAGGAATTAATATTCTGAGAAAAGTATTTGGAATAATTCTTTTAGCGATTGCCGTGAAATTATTTAAAACGCATATAGGATTATAAATAACGGAAGATTCATTTAGAAAGATTGAAGCCAGTCCGTTCGAGTGTTTTTGTGCAACAAAAATGTATCGAGAACAAAGAAATATAAAATAGTTTAATAATAAAAATGATCAAAATATATACAGATGGTGCTTCCCGTGGAAACCCTGGTCCGGGTGGATTTGGGGTTGTTATGCTGTATGGTGCATTGCGAAAAGAAATTTCTGAAGGCTTCAGAATGACTACCAATAACAGAATGGAATTATTGAGCGTTATCGTTGCAATGGAATCCTTGAAAAAAGAAGATACAACAGCCACCGTTTATTCCGATTCAAAATATGTCGTAGATTCTATAGAACTAAAATGGGTATTTGGCTGGGAGAAAAAAAATTTCAAAGACAAAAAGAATCC
>JAPLDC010000051.1 GCA_026391935.1 Bacteroidota bacterium
AAAGCCTTGGATTCGTGTTCATGAGGATCAGAAAAAACATTGGTATCACCGTTTTCAACATATTTATTGGTTTGTTTTATACGGGATTACATATTTACTTTGGGTTTTTGTTCAGGATTTCAAAAAATATTTTACCGGAAAAGTGGGTGATCTACCTTTCCGTAAAATGGATACCAAAGAACATTTTATTTTTTGGATTACAAAGGTAGTTTATGTTGGTGTTTTTATGGTTCTACCAATATTCAAGGTTGGATTAATTGATACCATCATTGGATACTCCTTAATTGCATTTGTTTGCGGCTTTGTGATCGCTATCGTATTTCAATTGGCACACATTGTTGAAGATGCAACTTTTGTTGCTCCTAGTTCTGAAAACCATAAAGTAGATATTGAGTGGGCGATTCACCAAATAAAAACCACAGCTAATTTTGCTACAAAGAGTAAGATTGTTTCCTGGTTTACAGGGGGATTGAATTTTCAGGTTGAGCATCATTTGTTCCCTCGTATCAGCCACATTCATTATCCTAAGATCAGCGAATTGGTTCGAGAAACCTGCGAACAATTTGGTGTAAAGTATTTAGAGTTCCCTTCCGTATTGAGTGCAGTACGCTCTCATGTGATACATTTAAAACATGTTGGAAGGGTGTAAAGTTTACGGATATAATGATCTTAAAATAAAAAAGGAACTCAAATGAGTTCCTTTTTTTATGATCAATTATATATAATATTCACTTATTCCAATCCTAATTTTGTCATAACCTCTGTACTAACGCCTGTGCTTGAATAACCTCCATCATGGAATAAATTCTGCATAGTAACCATACGTGTAAGATCTGAAAATAAAGTTACACAATAGTTTGCACAATCCTCGGCACTTGCATTCCCTAATGGTGCAATTGCATCAGCATAATCATAAAAATCACCAAATCCTTTAATACCTGTTCCTGCGGTAGTTTTTGTTGGTGATTGAGAAATGGTATTGATACGCACTTTTTTATCTACGCCATAGTGATACCCAAAACTTCTTGCAATGGATTCTAACATCGCTTTGATGTCAGCCATATCTGTATAGAAAGGATATGTTCGCTGTGCTGCCATGTATGTAAGGGCAACAACGCTTCCCCATTCACTTATTGCATCCATTTTTTTTGCAACAGATAACATCTTATGAAATGATAATGCAGAAACATCTATTCCTTTCATGAAAAATTCGTAATTCGATTCGGTATATGGAATATTCTTACGGATATTGACACTCATTCCGATTGAATGGAGAACAAAATCAATTTTACCACCTAATATCTCTTGCGATTGAGTAAATAAATTAGTCAGATCCTCAACACTAGTGGCGTCAGCAGGTATTATTTGTGAATTTGTTTTTTCTGCCAATATTTTTATTTCACCCATTCGCATAGCAATTGGTGCATTGGTAAGAATAAAAGTTGCGCCTTGTTCGTGAGCTTTTTCTGCCACTTTCCAGGCAATAGAGTTTTCATCCAATGCTCCTGTAATGATTCCTCGTTTCCCTTTTAATAAGTTATTTGACATATTATCTAAAGTTGTCCAATTTATCCTCAAGCAAATTGAGGTGTTAAAGGCTGTTTTTTTTAAATTTAATACTGCTTACAAACCTACATATTTTTTTTCATTTTTTTAGTAGTATGTATCGAGAATAGAAAATTAAATTTTCTTTACCAAAATTACAATTTACTCGCTCCTTTTGTAATATCGAAACGACCATTAAGCAACTCTTTTGCGTTATTTATTGCTGCTTTTGTTGGAGTCCCCGTGCTGAGCATTTTAGCAATCTCCTGTATGCGTTCATCTTGCGCTAATTTCCTGATATTGCTAAACGTTTTATTATGCTTGTCCTCTTTGTAAACAAACAGATGTGCTTGACCTTTACTTGCTATCTGCGGCAAATGTGTTATAGTAATTACCTGCATGCCTTTGGCCATCTGGTTCATTATACTTCCTACTTTATCAGCAACATCACCCGATACTCCTGTATCGATCTCATCAAAAATGATCGTTGGCAGCGCTGTCAATTGAGCTATTAAGGATTTTATACTCAGCATTAACCGGGATAATTCACCGCCTGAGGCCACTTTATTAAGCTCTTTAAAGTCGCTGCCTTTATTTGCTGAGAAAAGAAAAATTACTTTGTCTAATCCGTTTGCAGTCAATATTTCCGACTCCTGATTTTCAACTTTAAGTTGCGCATTGGGCATGGATAAAGACGAAAGGAGGGAAGCAATTTCTTTTTCGATTTTTGGGATCGATCTTTTACGGTTTCCCGATATTTTTTTTGCAAGTACCATCAAAATGTCTAGCAATGCTTTCAATTCTTTATTTACTTTTTCAATTTCGGCCTCCAATGAGCTAAAATCAAGCAGTTTGTTACTGAGATCATCCTTAATCCTTATCAATTCTTCAATTGACTTAACTTGATGTTTTAGTAATAAACGATAGACAGCATCCAATTTAAGATTAAGATCTTCAATGCGTTTTGGGTTGTATAAAATATCATGTTCTAATGATTCCAGTTCAGCAGTAATATCTTTCAATTCAATATAGGAACTGGATAACCGGATGCTTAATTCATTTATTTCAGGCTTAAATTTCGCCATCGATGCTAAAATTACTTTTATTTCGTTCAAGGAGGAAAGTAGGTTATGTTCTCCACCAGATAATCCGCCTGCCGCTTTTGAAAGATTCGATTTTATTTCTTCAGAATTGTTCAACACTTCCAATTCTAGCTCCATCGCTAATTGTTGATCAGCTTGTAAGTTGGCGTCATCTAATTCATTGAACTGAAATTGGAAATAATCCAGATCCTTTTTTGCCTGAGATTCTTTTTCTATTAAGTTGCTAAGTTGTTTTTCTAATTTTTTATATTTTTTGAATCCCTCCGAATATTCCTGAAGTAATAGTTCATGCCCTGCAAAAGAATCTACAACAGAAAGCTGAAACGCGCTTCCGTTCAATGTCAATGTTTGATGTTGCGAATGAATATCGATTAAATATTCTGCCAATTCTTTCAATTGATTAAGGGTGACCGGTGTGTCATTAATGAATGCGCGAGATTTGCCATCTGAATTTATTTCCCTACGAATGGAAGTAGTGTTTTCATAATCCAATTCGTGAAACTCAAAAAAATCTTTCAATGAATGATCTTTGATATCAAAAACAGCCTCAACCACACATTTCTTCATTTTGTCCTGTAAAGCTTGCGTATCTGCTCTGCTACCGGCAATTAACCCCAG
>JAPLDC010000436.1 GCA_026391935.1 Bacteroidota bacterium
CACCAGCCATTATGATAAACGATCTTGGGATTCTTGCCATCATCAGTCATTCTCCAGCCATAACCATAATTACGTTTGCCTTTATGTTCATTGCTATAACCTGTAAATGCCAGAGCAATCGTTTCCTTTTTCAATAATTTTTCAGTGTAAAATGACTGATCCCATTTAAGTAGATCCTCCACAGTTGAATAAACACCTTTATCTCCTATCACATCATCTGCATATGTTTCGTCTTCAAAAACACCAGATGCCTTATGCCCCATCGTCTTATTTTTATGAGCACTATCTCCTTTGGGATCATGGACCCAGGAATTATCCATTCCTAAGGGCTTAAAAATATTCTGTACCAGAAAATCTGAATACGTTTGTCCTGATACTTTTTCAATGATACAAGCAAGTATAGCATAATTGGTATTACAGTATTCAAACTTTTTATTCGGAGCAGCATACAAGTCACATTTATGAGTAGTAATAATTTCCATCATTGCTGCATTATCAAAAATGCCCTTTTTATATTTATTCGGTTTTTCGCAATATTGCTCACAACAATAAATATAATTAAACAAACCTGAACGATGTGACAGCAACAAGTTTATTGTAATACCATGGTATGGAAATTTTGGAAAGTATTGTTGAACACTATCTGTCAGTTTCAATTTCCCTTGATCTGAAAGCATCAAAATGGCAGTAGCAGTAAATGTTTTAGAAGTGGAAGCTAATTGAAATGCGGAATTTAGTTTTAAAGAGTCTTTACATTTACAACTTGAAAAACCAAATGCATTTTCGTAAATAACTTGCCCGCGCTGTGCGATGAGAACACAACCATTAAATCCTTCGACCTTAGCCTTGTTCTTGAATAGAAGATCGAGTTCCTTTTCCTTTTTAGAGGCGTGCAGCTCCTTTAATATCTTATTAATACTATCCTGTCCGATTGGGAGACTTTTCCCTCTCGCATCTTGACTCGTTTCAGAAGCACAGCAGATAAAAAGTGAAACAAAAAAGAATAGTAAGAATTTTATTTGATTCATATCTGGATTTTTATCTTCGTCTTTCCTCTGCTTCTTGTACAATTAATTCACGGCCTTTCACTTCTTTGCCGTTCAAGGCCTCAATTGCCTTTTGCCCATCTGCTTTTTTTGCCATTTCTAAAAATGCAAAACCTTTTGATTCCCATGTAATAGTATCGTATACAATTTTAGTAGAAATTACTTCGCCAAATTGTGCAAACAAACCTTCTAACTGCATTTCATTGATATCTCTATCAAGATTTTTTACAAATATTTTCATAATACATATTTTAAAAACTTTACAAAAATCGCTTTTTTAAAAGAGAATAATTGATTCCGTTTGTTAAACTTTTACAAATATATTTTTTAAAACGAATTTTTCTTAACTTTGAGATACCAATAAGCTAACATGAAAAAGTTAATAACCTTCATTCTGATTTCATTTTGTGGCTCTTTTATACTTGCACAAAATTCATCGAACGATTATTATAATTACCCAAATTCAAGGTTATTGTCAAAAGAGAGAGTATCTGCATCCTTTTCAGCTGGTGCCGGAGTATGCTTTATCGGCAGTTCAAAGAACACCGCATTTACTTCCTTTATTGCACCAAAAATCGGATATCAATTGAATAATAAATTCAAACTAAATGTTGGATTGATGCATTATTCTATAACAGGAAACACTTTTATACCTATTAATAAAAACGAGGCATTCACCAACTCCGGTAACAGAACACGTTTAGGAAATCTACTTTTTGTTGAAGGACAATATGATTTGAACAAACGTGTCAGCCTTACAGGATCTGTAATGTACGATGCAAACAACTTTTCTAATAAACAAAGTAATTACAAAGCTGTTGCATTAGGATTAGATTATAAAGTTTCCAAACATAGTTCAATAGGATTTCAGGCAATTTTTTCGCAAGGCGAATCTCCCTACTACAATTCTCATAATGGTTCCTATAATTTTGGCGGTCAATCGCCAATTTTTAATTCTTTTGGCGGACTGGGACAAGATCTTACGCAGCGATTAAATTCTGCAATTAGATAATTTTTACTTATTCTTCTCTTCTATCCATTTCGACATATACTTTGTACTTGCCAAGGTATGATGCATTAACATTGCACCGGTAAAATTTTTCAGCCTGTGTTTTTTTAAATCACTTTGAAGAAATACAATATGCTCTGTTAATTTTTTTCCAAACTTTTCTTTTGAATAAAAATTATTAATGATAACAATTCCGTTTTTCTGAAATCTTTGCCAAAGTGATTTATCAGAATACAATTTTACTGCTGCTTCGGCAATTTCATTAACGGTGTTTGCGATAATGCCATTCCATTCATATTCTCCATGCATACCTTCAGCTCCGATATCAGTTGTTACACTTGGGGTTCCACATTGCATTGCCTCCACCAACTTACCTTTGATTCCTGCACCAAATCGCAAGGGAGCTAAACTTACTCTAGCGTTTTTTACTACCTTCATAGCATCTTCTGCTCGTCCTTTAATATAAAATCCTGTTTTCGGATCATTCAATTCATTTACCTTTTGAGAAGTGTATGCTCCATAAACATGAAGTTCGGCATTAGGCAATTGTTTTCTGATCAATGGCCAAATGTCAGTTTTCAAATACTTTACCGCATCCCAATTAGGTTCATGAATAAAATTTCCGATTGTGATAAAATGCGAGCGTTCTTCAAATGTTGGCCAATTCGCTTTATCCTTTTCATCAATATTATCTAACAAAAAGGGAATGTAATAAAGCAATTCATTATCTATTTTGAAAAAATCTTTCAAAGTATTCATTTCAAAATCAGAGATGATCAACGAACAATCGCACCTTAAAATACTAGCAATCTCCCTTTTCGCACTATCAGAAAACAGATCAGCATCAGTAAATTTTCTTTTATCTAAAAGGGCTACCTGACGGGCTTTGCGTAAACAATGCAAATCGATCGTATCCAACAATCTTAATGCAACGGGACAATTTTCTGCAACTCTCCAGCCAAATTGTTCTTCGATCATAAAACGATCAAAGAAAACTATGTCAGGTTGTAATTTCGAAATAAATTCATCAAAACTTTTATCGTTCAATTCAATCTTCACTTTTTCAATTCCTAACGTTTGAACATCAAACGCAAATTCGCTATCACTTGCTGCAGAGGCAAAAGTGATCTTCCAACCAGTGGATATGAACAGCTCTATCAATTGAATCATTCTACTGCCGGCTGCCGATGAGTTGGGTTCAGGCCAAACTGTTCCTATAATTAAAATCTTTTGGGAATTCATTATTGAGTTATTACATTTTCAAATGGTAAACGAAAAGTGCAGCCATTTTTGTATTCACTGCAACCATAAGCTGTTTTTCCTTTTAGAATAGTACCTTTTTTACAGAGAGGACAAATACCTGACTTTGTTTCCTCAAAGCCCGATTTCTTTGCTTTCGCAGGTTTTGCAGCTTTTGTTTGTGCCTCCTCAAATTCTATATTAAAAGTATCTGTCAATTTTAATATGCCGTCTTTTTTTATTCCTCCCAAAGTAAATCCCTTTATTACAGCTGTTTTTTTCTTTTCCACAATGGCTTTTATCTGAGATTCCGTCATCTTTTTCCCCATCAACTCAAAAGGAATTTTGAAATCACAACCATTTTTATAATTGCTACAACCAAAAGCAGCTTTACCTTTCAACATATTTCCGATCTTACATTTCGGACATTCAATTGTTTCATTTTTCTCAACAACAGGCGCATGGTTTGCAATAGTGATACGCTGCGAACTTTCATTGCGTACCTGAATCACGAGATCACTCACCATTTGTTTCATCTCATTCAAAAAAGCTTCTGCCTGATATTCTCCCTTTTCAATCTGCCGCAATTTAAATTCCCAATTACCGGTCATCTCAGCCGACTTTAACAATTCATTATTGATCACTCGAATCAATTCCATCCCGGTAATTGTAGGGACCAAATTTTTCCGTTCACGTTTGATGTAATTTCTTCTGAACAATGTTTCAATAATTGCAGCACGAGTAGAAGGACGACCAATTCCATTGTCCTTCATCAGTTCACGCAATTCCTCATCATCTACTTGTTTTCCTGCCGTCTCCATGGCACGCAGCAAGGTAGCTTCAGTAAATGCTTTTGGAGCCGATGTTTTTCCTTCCGACAAAAAAACAGCATGCGGTCCGAATTCACCTTCCACAAACGCAGGTAATATTTGCGTTTTTTCTTCCTCCTCTTCTCCCGTAGATTCTTTTCCATACACCCTCGTTTTCTAATAATGGTTTTACCAAAGACTGGTAATTGACCATATTTTTCAATACTCCGGGGATCTTTGGATACAGATCATTTGGAAGATACGTTGTATCAACACGAGGATAGGTCACCAACTTCTTCTCATATAAATTCTGAATGACCTTCAACGTATCTTCAGCAGAATAGGCAAATTTCTTGTTGCACTCTACCTGAAGTGATGTCAAATCAAACAAACGGGGGGAGGTTTCTTTTCCCTTTTTTATCTCAACGGAAGTGATCAAAAAAAGTTCTTCTTTGATCGTATTCAGGAGCTCTTCCGCCTTTTGCTTTTCATCACCTTGAAACCGATCAAGCTGGGCATTAAAAACTACATCACGATATTTTGTTTTTAATTCAAAAAAGACAGCAGACCTAAATGCATTTATTTCCAGTTGCCGGTTTACTATCATTGCTAATGTGGGCGTTTGAACACGACCGATAGAAAGTACTTGTTTGCCATTTCCATATTTTATGGTAAACAAACGCGTGGCATTCATCCCTAAAAGCCAATCTGCAGCAGCACGCGAATAACCGGCAAAATATAAACTTTCATACTCCTTTCCATCCTTCAATTTTGTAAATCCTTCACGGATAGCCTCCTCCGTTAAAGAAGATATCCATAAACGTTTTAAAGGCTTTTTGCAATTTGTTTTAGAAAAGATCCAGCGCTGAATAAGTTCTCCTTCCTGGCCGGCATCACCACAATTTATTACTTCAGAGGCATTTTCAAATAAAGTAGAAATAGTATTGAATTGTTTTTCTATTCCCTTATCATTCTTCACTTTTATGCCAAATTTCTGAGGCAAAATAGGAAGCATATTTAAATTCCATTGACGGTAAGCAGAATCATATTCATGTGGTTCTTTCAACTCACATAAATGTCCGAAACTCCAGGTTACCTGATAGCCATTTCCTTCATAATAACCATCTTTACGCTGCTTAGCACCCACAATTTCAGCTATTTCTTTCGCAACACTTGGTTTCTCTGCAATGCACACTTTCATAAGTTCAAAAATAACAACAGAAGAAGTTTTATTCTCAAAATGATTTAACGTTTTATCAACAAAATTTTGGAATAGGAATTGTTATGTTATTTTTACATTTCAATAAAAAAATTCATCCAAATTAAACATCATCATGAAAAAAATATTTTTAGCTTTTACATTGTTATTAGTTGCAACAACAGGATTTGCAAAAAAAATTAAACAGCCAAAATTGGAACCTGGCATGTATGCAGAAATTACAACAAGCAAAGGTGTTATTTTACTTTCTCTAGAATTTGAAAAAACACCGTTAACAGTAGCTAATTTTGTTGGATTAGCAGAAGGAAAAATTAAAAACACGGCAAAAAAAGATAAAGTTCCTTTTTATGACAGTTTGAAATTTCATCGAGTTATACCAAATTTCATGATACAAGGAGGCGATCCTTCAGGAAATGGGACAGGCGGACCAGGTTATAAATTCAAGGATGAATGTTTGCCAGAATTAAAATTTACAGGAGCAGGAATATTAGCAATGGCAAATGCAGGTCCGGGAACAAATGGTTCTCAGTTCTTTATCACGCATGTTGCAACTCCTTGGCTGGATGGGCATCATACTATTTTCGGACATGTGATAGCAGGGCAAGATGTTGTAAATGCTATACAGCAAGGTGATTCAATTATTCATATAAAAATTATCCGTAAAGGGAAACCGGCAAAAAAATTCAAAGCAGATAACGTATTTGCAGAACTGAATAAATAGTATCAAGTAATAAGTAGTTGATAAAGTTTTCTTCTCTCGTAAATGTCATCCCGTGCCACGACACTGGATCTATTTATAACAGAGATAGCTTCTCCTCCGCTCGAAGTGACAAAATGAACCGTGTGTGGTCATGTTGAGCCAGTCGAAACATGTGCGATGGCTTCCCACACTCTTCTGAACATTGTAATTTTTGAAATGATAAAAAAATGATAGCAACAATTGAAATAAGTATGTATGCTTTGACTGATGGTTATGAGCAAAAGGTGATCGATTTTATTCAACGAGTAAAACAAAATAAAAATATTCGCGTTGAAGTAAGTGGATTAAGTACCATGCTATTTGGTGAATACGACCTATTGATGCAGGTATTAAAGGATGAAATGAAACACGATTTTGATAATGGGAAAGCTGTTTTTCTTTTGAAAATAGCAGGAAGTGAGTTAACAAAAGAAAAACTACCTGATATTTTGAAGTAGATATTAGAAATTAAATGTTACACAAAAAATGAAAACTATGAAAAGAAAAGTCATTCTATCCATCATCGCAATTGCATCTATTTGCATTGCATTCGCTCCTAAAGCAGGAGTTGTAGGAACCATTTTCCCTGCAATGGAATGTGAAGATTACAATGGTAAAACTGTAAATCTTCCTACTGATACAAAGGGTAAATACACTTTAATATGTGTGGCTTTCAGTACCGCAGCAGAAGATGATCTAAAAACCTGGGTCAACCCGATCTATAATAAATTCATTGGGAAAGTGGATGCATCTAAAGCAGATGTATTTGATGTTCACGTGGATTATGATGTGAACTTATATTTTGTTCCGATGTTCACAGGGTTCAATAAATTGGCAAGCAAAACATCAAAAGATAAGATCAAATCTAAAACCGACAAAGAACTATATCCTTACTTATTATTTTATGATGGAGGAAAAACATATAAAGATGAATTAGATTTCAAAAAACGTGATACACCTTATTTCTTTGTTTTAGATAAAACCGGCAAAGTGACTTATACTACTTCCGGAAAATATGACGATAAAAAATTAGAGAAAATCCTTGATATCATTGAGGAGAATTAATCCATTTGAAAACATAAAAAACTCTCGATAAATAATCGAGAGTTTTTTTATATATAACGAATACTATTGTTTGATAATTTTTTGAGCCCCAATAATTTTATTACCACAAATTACTTTTACACAATACAAACCATTGACTTGATTGGTTAATTCAATTATTGTTTGCCCTGACATAGTTTCTTTTCTATAAACTAAAGCGCCAATACTATTATAAACTTCAATAATTGCTTTTTCTTTTAGTGAAGAAAACGCAATATTATATATTCCATTGGAAGGATTTGGATAAATAAAAATAGTATTGGAGTTGTCGTATTCTAATATTGCATCGTTTAGTGGTATACTCATCTTATGAACAAAAAT
>JAPLDC010000219.1 GCA_026391935.1 Bacteroidota bacterium
CCACGATATTGTTGTGTGTTCTCGATTGCCATAACATCTCTGATATCTTCTACCACACAAGTTAAGCTGTTGTCTCTATTCGGATTTGCACACACTTCACACAAAGGTTTATCTGAAACATTGTGGCATTTTTCGCAATAGCGCAATTCGTTTCGCAATTTGATGAATGCATTTCCAAATTGATTGACCTCTGTAACATCTTGTTTCATCAAATGTAAAACGAAACGTAAGGCGGTGCGCTTACCAACACCAGGTAATTTACTGAATTCATTAACAGCTTCTTCGATTAGTTTGGAGGAGAAGTTCATAACATCAAAAATACAGATTTTTACTTATGTTTTATCAGGTTTATAAAACAAGTAATATGTATTTTTGCACATCTGAAAGTTAATAGAAATGAAATTACACAGAACGCTCGTACAAGCAGTAATTGATACGCTACAACAAATTTTTATTGGTTGTGTTTATGCCGATAAAGCTGTTGAGCAGGTGCTGAAACAGAATTCCCGCTGGGGATCCCGCGACAGGCGTTTTATCGCTGAAACGACATACGAAATGGTACGTTGGTGGAGGTTGATTTCGAGATCTGCTGCTATTGAGGAACCCCGCCAATCTTCCGAATTCTGGAAAATTTTTGCTGCCTGGCAAATAATGAATGAAGTGGAATTGCCCGATTGGGAAGAGTTCCGAGGAATCGATAAAGCGGAGATTTTATCGGTTGCTATTGCAGCTAAACAAATTCGGAAATATCGTGAATCCATTCCCGATTGGTTGGATGAGCTGGGATGTGTGGAATTGGGTGAAACTGTTTGGACAAATGAACTTGCAGCCCTAAACAAAGAAGCGAAAGTTGTTTTGAGAGTAAATACTTTAAAAACAAATCGGATCCAATTGCAACGATTGTTGGATCAGGAATCCGTGGAAACAACCATAATTGGTGATTATCACGATGCCTTGATGTTAAATAAACGTCAGAGTCTTCAACAACTTTCTGAATTCAAACAAGGTTTTTTTGAGATACAGGATGCCTCTTCACAAATGATTGCTCCGTTTTTGGATGTGAAGGAGGGAATGTCGGTGATTGATGCATGTGCCGGAGCGGGAGGGAAATCGCTTCATATTGCTGCCATGATGAATAATTCCGGTAGGATATTTTCGATGGATGTTGAAGAGCGGAAACTATCCGAATTAAAAAAACGTGCGGATAGAGGTGGAGTAACGGTTGTTAAAACCAAAATGATTACTGATGAGGAAGTAAAGAAACTGAAAGATTCTGCCGATAGATTATTGCTTGATGTTCCTTGCTCTGGTTTAGGAGTTATCAGAAGAAATCCTGATGCAAAATGGAAATTGAGTTTGGATTTTATCAATGAAACAAAGAGAATGCAACAGCAGATCATAAGCAACTATTCACAAATGCTAAAACCCGGTGGAATAATGGTTTATGCCACATGCAGTATTTTGCCAAGTGAAAATCAACGACAAGTAGAGCTGTTTTTGGAGAATAATTCAAACTTCGAATTTATCGAAGATCGTAAAGTGCTTCCAAGTGAAGGATTTGATGGGTTTTATATGGCTAAATTGAAAAGGCTGAATTAAGTGTGTATGCAATACCGTTCAGAAAACAATACAGATATTTATTTTTTTCTTGAGAAATGCGAACAGCTTCCTCTTGATTTTTCAATGGATAAAGTCATTGCATTTGATCATGAGGACGATTTTTATATTGTATTTTATATCGCTCAGAAAAAGAAATTCTTATTATTTAATGCAGAAAACTATTTACAAATCCCTGATGCATTACCCGATTTGCTGAATCAGATCATTGATTATTCGCAGGAAGATCTTCACGCATTGCTAATTGACGAAGCGATAAAGTGCATCGAAAATAAAATGCACTCAAAAAATAATTTCCGCTTTTATTTTGATGCTCATTAATTATTTAATTCAATGAA
Source organism: Bacteroidota bacterium (assembly GCA_026391935.1). Lineage (GTDB taxonomy): Bacteria > Bacteroidota > Bacteroidia > 2-12-FULL-35-15 > 2-12-FULL-35-15 > 2-12-FULL-35-15. The sequence continues at coordinate 1,956 of JAPLDC010000219.1, forward strand.
ATAAAAAAGTCCCGAATTTCTTCGGGACTTTTTTTTGTTAGAGACAGGTGCAAAATTTCAAAGCGTTTGCATAGGCCAGCTCATATGTTTCGACAAGCTCAACATGACAACACACAATATTTTCAAGGGTTGAGTCAATCGAGTTTAGAGAATGATTACATATGTATAACTTCTCCATACGCGGCAGCAGCAGCTTCCATAATTGCTTCACTCATTGTTGGATGAGGATGAACTGTTTTTATCAATTCATGTCCAGTCGTTTCTAATTTACGGATAGCAACGATCTCTGCGATCATTTCCGTTACATTCGCTCCGATCATATGCGCACCTAATAATTCGCCATATTTCGCATCAAAAATTAATTTTACAAATCCATCTTTCGCTCCTGCAGCACTTGCCTTTCCGCTTGCTGAGAAAGGGAATTTTCCAATTTTTATTTCTCTTCAGGATTCAATTGCTTTTGCTTCCGTCATTCCAACTGATGCAATTTCCGGCTGACAATAAGTACATCCGGGTATATTGTTATAATCTAATGGCTCAGGATTCTGTCCTGCAATTTTTTCAACACAAATAATACCTTCTGCAGATGCAACGTGTGCAAGTGCTTGTCCGGCAACACAATCTCCGATTGCATAATATCCAGGGATATTTGTTTGATAATAAGGGTTTGTTAAAATTTTTCCTTTATCAGTAGCAATACCGGTTTCTTCCAGACCAATATTTTCAATATTTGCTTGAATGCCAACAGCCGATAATACAACTTCTGCTTCAACAATTTTATCTGCATTCTTGGTCTTGATATAAACTTTGCAATCAGCACCCGTTATATCAACACGTTCTACGTTTGATTCCGTCATTACATCAATTCCCATTTTTTTGAATGAGCGTAACAATTGTTTTGAAACTTCGGCATCTTCAAAAGGAACGATGTTTGGCAAAAATTCCACCAAAGTAACTTTTGTTCCCATCGTTGCATAAAAATATGCAAACTCACTTCCAATTGCACCGGAACCTACAACAACCATTGTTTTAGGCATTTTAGGCAAAGTTAATGCTTCACGATATCCGATAATTTTTTTACCGTCTTGCGGAAGATTTGGCAGAGCACGGGAGCGTGCGCCGGTAGCAATTATAATATGTTTTGCTTCGTAGGTAGTTGTTTTGCCATCTGCTGTAACATCAACTTTTTTACCTGCTTTTATTTTACCGCTGCCATTGATGACATCAATTTTATTTTTTTTCAATAGGAATTGAACACCTTTACTCATTCCATCTGCCACATCACGACTGCGTTTTACAACTGCATTAAAATCAACTTCTCCACCTTTAACGGTGATACCGTAATCAGCAGCATGGTTCAGGTATTCAAAGACTTGTGCACTTTTTAACAATGCTTTTGTTGGAATACATCCCCAATTAAGGCAAATGCCACCAAGGTTTTCGCGTTCTACAATGGCTGTTTTTAACCCAAGTTGTGATGCTCTGATCGCAGCCACATAACCACCTGGTCCACTGCCTACTACTATTAAATCGTAACTCATATTTTGAAAATTTTAATGTGTATAATGAATTACGAAAGTAACAAAAATAATTGGTACGGATTGCGAATTAATACGAATTTACGAATCTGTGTTTTTATCACTTTGAATTTGTAAATTCGTAAAAATTTATTTGTCGCCCCGAGCGGTGTCGGAGGCAATTTTTTTATCCCTAACTATGAAATACATTATATCCTATACCAAACCACATAATCACTTTATCGATATTGAATTTATCACTGAGGTTATGCAGGACGAAACTCTTGTTCAGCTTCCAGCATGGCGACCTGGGCGATATGAATTAGGTAATTTTGCGAAAAATATTCAGAAATGGGCAGCCTTTGATCAGAAAGGTAATGCTCTGAAATTTCAAAAAATAAATAAGGATTGCTGGAAGGTCCAAACGAAAGGTGTTTCAGAACTGCATATAAAATACAATTATTTTGCGGCAGATCTGAATGCAGGTTCAACTTTTTTGGATGCAACACAATTGTATATGAATCCTGTGAATTGTTGTGTATTTATTTCTGAAAAAATTAATGAAGCCTGCAAAATGGAAGTAGTGCTGCCTGCCGATTATAAAATAGCTTGTGGAGCAGATCATAAAAACAATATTATTAATTGTAAGTCTTTCCATGAACTGGCTGATTCTCCTTTCATTGCATCCGGTGCACTTCAGCATAATAAATTTGTTTGTGAAGGAAAAGAATTTAATCTGTGGTTGCAGGGTGAATGCAAGGCTGATTGGTCAAAACTGACAAATGATTTTATCAAATTTTGTAATCATCAGCTAGAAATGATGAAACAAGCACCGTTTGACGCGTATCACTTTTTATTTCAAATTGTGCCCTTCAAAATGTATCATGGTGTTGAGCACACTACATCGACGGTATTGGCACTCGGACCTGGCTATAATCTTATGAAAGGTGAATTGTACGAAAATGTATTGGGTGTTTGTTGTCACGAATTATTTCACGCCTGGAATATCAAAACTATTCGCCCGGTTGAAATGTATCCTTACGATTATACAAAAGAAAATTATTCTAAATTGGGATATGTGTGTGAAGGCGTTACTACTTATTATGGCGATTATTTATTATTTAGGTCAGGTGTGTTTAAGGAGCAAGAATTTTTAAAAACATTCGCTGAACGTTTGCAAAAACATTTCGATAATTTTGGAAGGAGCAATTTATCGGTTGCCGATTCTTCCTTCGATACCTGGCTGGATGGATATGTTCCCGGTATCCCGAATCGTAAGACAAATATTTATGATGAAGGAAGTCTTTTGGCATTTGTAACTGATATTTTCATCAGAAAAAATTCTGGAAATAAATATTCATTGGATGATGTGATGAGTTATTTGTATAATGAGTTCGCCTTAAAAAATAAGGGCTATTCTGATAAGGATTATAAAGGTGTAGTTGAACATTTTGCAGGAACATCTTACGATAATATCTTTGATAATTATATAAATGGTACTCAGGATTATGAACCATTATTAATAGATGCAATGAATTTTATTGGCTGTGAATTAAAAATGGAGCCTTGTGCAAAATTCAATGAAAATGCTTTAGGAATAAGGGTAAATGAAGTAGCCGGCATTTGCAAAGTGATTACAGTTTATCCTGATTCTGTTGCTGATGCAGCTGGCATCGCGATAAATGATGATATACTTACAATTAATAATATTCAAATAAAAACAGATTCGAGCGGTACGAATTTTACAGAATGGTGTAATTATTTTGGAAATGTTCCTTTACAGATGACATTTGCAAGTAGTGGAATCGTAAAAACAGCAAAACTTGATCCACGCCCCGGTGTATTTTACAAAATAGTAAAAATGCAGAAGTCGATAACCGTAAATGACGATCAAAAAAAGAATTTTGAACTATGGTGCAACAATAAATTTTAAAAATTATGGAAGATCAATTTGCAGGCCAATACGACAATATGGAGACACCGAAGCGTTCGGTTTTTCTAACAGTTTTATGTATTTTAACTTTTATTTCATCTGGGATTGCGGTTTTTGTTTCCTTGATAGTGCCTCCAATTGCGGAAAGTTTGGTTGAAGTCATTCAACAACAACCTGGTTTTGATGCTGAGAAACAAGCTGCATTAATAACAATTTTGAATGCAGGTTGGACCTATCATCTTTCAGCCGCAGTGTGCTCAGCTATTTCATTAGCAGGTGCGATCATGATGTGGAAGCTTTTAAAAAATGGATTTCATTTTTACACACTTTCTAATATTCTTTTGACTTTACTCCCAACATTGATAATAGGAAGTCCTTTTAATATTTTAGAACTCATTTTTCCTTCGATCTTCATTTTTTCTTATGCTTTGAACTTGAGATTCATGAAATAAAGAAAATTGAATTATTTAGAGTCTTTCCATTGTATTTTGTATCTAGTTGGTAGTTAGCTTATTACGATATTGTTGTTCGTTTAAACTAGAGATTTTCCTTATGAATTGTTAATAAATTTAGATGAACTACTTCAATTCATCTTGTTTTTTTTACTTGATTTGTTAAACAAACAAAAAATTAACTAAAAACACATAAAACATGGAACAGACTACACAAACACCACAAGGTAAAGGAATGGCAGTTGCGGGATTCGTAATTTCATTAATAGCATTAGTATTATGGACATTTATTTCAGTTGCAGCTGTATTTGCAGCAGCGTTAGGTGGGGGAATGGGTTTAGCAGGATTTTGGTTGGTATTTAGTCTTGCCGGTTTAGTATTAAGTGTAATGGGAATGATGAAATTAGGTAAAACAGGTGG
>JAPLDC010000098.1 GCA_026391935.1 Bacteroidota bacterium
TTTAAAATAATATAAAAACAAAAACGATATCAAAACTAATTTCAGGTTTTGATATCGTTTTGTTAAAACACCTATTGGAGTAGCAACAGGTCTCAAAATATTTTTAAAAAATTGGAAACACCGGCAACAAAAATCATGCATGTAGTGGTGGTAGAGCTAAAAACAGGATTAATATTTTTGAATTTTTTTTCCTGACGTTGGATCAAGCTAAACAAATTCTTCCCGATGCCCCAATTTTTTTGTACTTATCTAGTTAAATTAATTTTTCCTTTTTGTTCGTATTTTTTTCCGTCTTTCCCATCTGCATTAATCATATACAAATAAATTCCCTCTTTTGCCTTTTCTCCTTTTTGGGTTTTACCGTCCCAATTAAACCCTGTTCCCTTATACTCATATACTTTTTGAGCGTCTTTATCATATATGCTTACTTGCATTTTTGCAATATTTTCACTCTTAAAAATAAATATGTCATTCTGTCCGTCTCCATTTGGGGAAAACTCCTTCGGAATAGATTCAATATATGAATTTGCCAAAGCTTCAACCTTAATGCTATCTGTCGCTGTTTTCCCATCTGCACCAGTAGATGTAAGAGTTATAGTATAAATCCCTGGTTCATCAAAATATTTTATTGGATTTGCGCCAGTCATTGGCTTAGTGCCATCATTGAACGTCCATTTGTTTATTTTGCCATTCCCAATGTTAGAAAGATTGATTATCAAGGGAACTGCGCCGCCAACACAACTGGAAGAAATTGAGGCAACCCTTTCATCTGACAACAATGCTTCGATGGCTTTTTTATCTTTTTTAATTGTTCCTGCAACTTTTGTATCAACAGACTCAGACTCTGTCACCTTTTTAACAACAGGTGTTTCTTTTGCAGAATTTGATAAGAATTTTTTTATTTCATCTACACTCGATTTTGGTGTTTCTAAAACTACAACTGGCTCTGCCTTTGTTTTTGGTGCTTTAGTATCACTTTTATTATCCGTTCCATTCATAACAAAAACTGTTGCAAGCACTGCTGCTGCAGAAGACACAACTGCAATAATAGCATTTGAACCTATTTTGTTAAGTAGCATTTTTGCAATGACGCCCAATCCAACACCCTTCAATCCTGTTTGGATATTTTTCCAAACGCTCGGACTTACTTCTGCCTCAAAGTTTTCGAAAGAATCTTTGAAAAAATCTTCTATATTATTTTTCTTCATTATAATTACCTGTCTATTGGTATAATTTTCTGTAAATATGCTTTTGCCCTTGAATACTGAGATTTGGAGGTGCCTTCCGAAATGTTAAGCATTTCTCCGATCTCCTTATGTGAATAACCTTCAATGGCATAAAGGTTAAAAACTGTTTTAAATCCAAGAGGCAACGTTTGTATAATCTTTAATAAATCTTTCGCTGCAAAATTGTCGTTAATATATGTATTAGACGGAAGCATAAATTCAACGCTATCCAGCTCAATGTTTTGTTTTAGTTTTTTATTCTTACGAATATTGGTAAGTGCGGTATTAACCATTATTTTTCTTACCCAACCTTCCAAAGAACCTGTTCCCTTAAACGACCCAATGTTTTCGAAAATACTTATAAAAGCATTTTGTACTACATCTTCCGCTTCCTCTGTGCTATCGCAATACCGTAAGCACACGCCCATCATTTTACGAGCAAATTTTTCGTATAAATTCTTCTGAGCAATTGCATTCTTTTCGATGCACCCTTTTACTATTTGCTCATCAGTCATATTTGATTTCTAGTGTGTAGATGCAAAGTTGCATTATTTGGTTGCACGAAGAAAAAAATTTTTAGATTTTATCAACAAATCATTATATATCCATAAATCAATAGCACTTTTGGGGTATGGCAAAGAAGTTTAAAAGCAAACCAGAAGGAAAGAAAAAAAGTTTTTTTTTCGAAGAGATACTAAAAGTATTGTCTTCAAACAGAAATAAATCACTCAATTACAAGCAGATAGCTGCCGAACTCCATATTACCGATTTTGCTCAACGTCAAATTATCAATGTTGTTTTAGAGGAATTAAAAAACAAGGGCCTGGTTCAAGAGCCTGAACGAGGGAAATTTAAGATAAAAAGTGTTGAGATGTTCATTACAGGCAAAGTGGATATGACATCCACAGGCAGCGCTTATATTATTTCGGAAGAAACGGAAGAAGATGTTGTTGTTGCACCAAAAAAGACACTCAATGCAATGCATGGCGATATCGTAAAGGTGCGGATATTCCCAAAAGGCAAAGGCAAACAGGAAGGTGAAATAGTTGAAGTTCTTGAAAGGGCTAAAATAAAATTTGTTGGAACAATTCAAATCTCTCCTCGTTTTGCTTTTCTTGTGCCTAGCAATAACAAGGTCCATGTCGATATTTACATTCCGATTGATAAGTTAAACGGTGCTAAAAACGGACAAAAAGCCATTGCAAAAATTACTGAATGGCCGAAAAATGGCGTTAATCCTATTGGAGAAATTATTGAAGTACTTGGTGACGTAGGAGAAAACAATACAGAAATGCACGCCATTCTTGCTGAATTTGGCTTGCCGTACGAGTTTCCAAAGGATGTGGAACGAGCGGCAGATCTTATTCCTATTAAGATCACGGCAGATGAGATTTCTAAACGTCGGGATTTCCGCGATATAACTACGTTTACCATCGACCCTGTTGATGCAAAAGATTTTGATGATGCGCTATCGATACAAAAATTAGATAACGGTAACTGGGAAATAGGCGTTCACATTGCTGATGTGAGCCATTATGTGAAACCTTCTTCCATGATCGACCAGGAAGCAATTTCCCGTGCCACCTCCGTTTACCTTGTTGACAGGGTAGTTCCAATGCTTCCGGAAGTTTTATCAAACAACGTTTGTTCTCTTCGCCCACACGAAGAAAAATTATGTTTCTCGGCCGTTTTTGAAATGACCGAAGATGCAGAAGTTGTTGCGGAGTGGTTTGGCAGGACCATCATTAATTCTGACAGACGCTTCACATATGAAGAAGCCCAGCTGGTTATCGAAACAGAAGAAGGTGATTTCTGCGATGAAATCTTAACCCTGGATAAATTATCTAAAACGTTAAGAGCAAATCGATTTAAAAAAGGGAGTATCGCGTTTGAAAAACTGGAAGTTAAATTTCATCTTGATGAAAATGGAAATCCTACCGGTGTGTTTTTTAAGACTGCAAAAGATTCCAATCAACTGATCGAAGATTTTATGCTTCTTGCAAATAGAAAAGTAGCGGAATTTGTAGGAAAAAAGAAACAAGATACAAAAGCGAAGAGTCAAGAGCCTAAAGAAAACAGCAAAGAGTCGCAACGGCCTTTTGTATATAGGGTTCACGACAAACCAAATCCGGATAAACTTGCAAATTTTTCGGAATTTGTATACGAAGATATCCTGATGTGATGGTACATCGATTGCTACAACATTATTTGGATGGCGGCAAAAACCCCGATATCGATAAATTGGAAGAGCAATGTAAACACTCTTCGGAAATGGAAAAACTTGCAGCTGATGCCGAGCGCGCATCCATTAAATATAAACAGGTTCAATACTTAACAGATAAAATAGGTCAGGAATTTGATGGTGTCATTTCTGGTGTAACAGAGTGGGGAATTTTTGTGGAGATCATCGAAAATCATTGCGAAGGAATGGTTCGTTTGCGTGAATTAAGAGACGATAATTATTATTTTGATGAAGATAATTATTGTTTGCGTGGCAGAAAATTCGGAAAAGTATTAACGCTTGGCGATACTGTTAGAATAGAAATAAAGCGTGCCGACCTTGTTAAGAAACAGCTGGATTTTGCATTGGTGGAGGTGTTTGAAGAAACAAACAAGAATCAAGAATCAAATCACAAGAATCAAGACAAGGGACAAAAAAGCAAACTTTCAAAACGCGAACAACACAAAGCGAAAAATAAAAATTTTAAAGAGGAAATGAAATCCGCAACGGAACGAAACAAACAGAACAAAACCGTTTCTGATGCTGATGACAAACCTACAGAGCCTAAGCCACAAAAACCTTCTACCGGAAATCCGTTTATTGACGAATGGGGTTTTGAGGTCTGACGTATCTTTAGCGCTCGTTTTTCGTTATACTTTCAAATGCTCTTATTACAAAAGAAATATTTCTTTTTTATTTTTCTCTGTTTATCCTGCTTCTTTGGAGTTGCACAGTGCGCGGTTACCTTTCAGAAAAACGACAAAGAGGGTCTCAAAACGGTATCGGGAAAAATCATTCTTCCTGCAATATATGATTACATTGACATCACAAACAAGAAGGACCGCATTGTCTTGTGCAAAGACAAGAAGTCTGCTCTTGCAAATGGAAAAGGCGAACTGATAACCAACTTTATTTATGATTGGGTAGACAGTTATTATTCGTGGGGGCCCATGACCGTTAAGAAAGGTGTTGGTTACGGGCTCATCGACTCTCTGGGCAACGAAGTTGTTCCTACTATTTATCAGCAAGCATATCGATTGTCTTCAAGCCCTTTTTGTGTAGTGCAACTTTCAGGTCGCTGGGGTATTATGGATCTGAAAGGAAAAATGATAGTTCCAATAGGGTACGATGATCTTGAGTCTTGGAATTATTCTGAAGGACTCATTCCAGCAAAAAGGGGAAGCCGCTGGGGTTTCATTGACACCTTAAACAATATTAAAATCCCATTCATCTATGATGGTGTAGAAGGTTTTTCTGAAGGGTTGGCTACAGTAGCTTTAACCTATGGGAGATGGGGATATATTGACAAACAAAACAACGTTATTATCCCTTTCGGTTATGATCACTATGGTAGCTGTGATGGCGGTGGAACAAATTTTAAAAATGGCCGAGCCAAAGTTAGTGTCCACGGAAGACCAAATCTTGAAGGGTATATCAATGTGAAAAATGAGTTTGTAATACCGCTGAAATATAACTGTATCGGCGATTTTGAAAATGGCTTTGCCCGAGTTCAATATGGCAAAAAATTTGGTTATGTCGATACACTCGGCAATGAATGGCTTTTAAACCCTTACAATACATCGGCGCCAGAATGGGGGAATATTAAACCTCCACCAAAAGATATTCCATATAATCCGAATACCCTGTCAAAAGAGCTTCCTAACAAAAGAGTTGGCTTGTGGACAATGGAAGAGCTTCTTGAACAGGCTTTAACTAGCTTCCGAGAAGAGCCCAAGCAATATCCACAAATGTCAAATCTTAAACAACTTTGTATTTCATATGGCATATTTCTGAATGGTAATTATGTATATAAATTCTTCAGCAAAAGGAGTCAGTGGCAAGCCTTCCTAAATGAAACCGTTTTTAAGATCATTTCTGATGAAAAATTAAGAATATCATTCTATAACTGGGCCATGCCTTATTACAAAAAGTGCTTTGAAACTCTGCACCCTTTTCATAAAAAGGCATACAAAGAGATCGCGATATACCTGAAAGATTATATGAATTCGTACAATCTAGAAAAGACCATAAAATTTATGGAAGAAGATGAACGAGCCTTCGCAAGGAAAAATTATAAGGGCGAAATAGACCCTTGTAGAAAAATGAGTGCCTTTGTTGATCGACTGATAATCATTCACAAAGTGATCTCGGTAATTGACGCGAAGAAATGGGTAAACATTATTGCTGATGAAGTTGCAACATGGGAATAAAAAAGCCACCTCATCGGTGGCTTCTTTTTATTTGAATCTGATTAGATCATATTCAATCTTTTTGCAAGGTCATCTTTATAAGAACCTCCTATCGGAATTAATTTTTTGTCTTCTTCCAAAATCAAATTCGGTTGTTCGATAGCAACAATCTTATCGATACGCACAATGAAAGAACGATGAACACGGATAAAATCACTTGCAGGTAATTTTTTCTCTATATCCTTCATTGTAGAGTGGATCGTGTATCTAGCATTGTTAGTATTGATTACAACATAATCTTTCAGCGCTTCAACAAAATAAATATCGCTGGTATTAACTTTAACCAAGCGGGAATTTGATTTGACAAAAATAATCTCTTTAGATTCTTTATTTTCAACGATAGAATATAAAAAATCTCTCTCTTTTTTTACGTCTGTTTCTTTCTCATGCTTATAAATCGCCATTTCAATCGATGTGTGTAAATCAATTTCTTTGAAAGGCTTAATGATATAACCATAAGGTTCAGAAACTTTTGCTTTACTTAATGTGCTTTCATCCGCATAAGCTGTCAGATAAATTATCGGAATATTAAATTTTTCTCGAATATGTCCAGCCGCTTCAATCCCGCTCATTTCGCCCTTTAGCATTATATCCATCAGAACGAGATCCGGTTTTAACTCTTCTGCAAACTTGATAGCATCTTCTCCTGTTGAACACATTCCAACTACAGAATATCCAAGCTTTTTCAGGCTATGTTGAATATCTTTGGCAACAATACTTTCGTCTTCAACTATTAGAATGTTTGTTTTTGACATTTTATATTCGATTTTTTATTTGATTTTGTTTAAACTTAATACAATAGTTTGTTCCTTTTTCGACATTCAATTCAATTGTTCCACTCAACTGATCTGTCAAAGTTACAACTAATTGTAATCCCAATGATTCCGTATTTCTGAAATCAAGGTCTGCAGGCAGCCCTTTTCCGTTATCTCCGATATTTAATACAAGGTCATCATCAATAACTTGCATCTTAATGGTTATTTCTCCATCCCGACTATTTTCGACAAAAGCGTACTTTAATGCGTTAGAAACTATTTCATTAATGATTAACCCGCATGGAATTGCCAGGTCTAAATTAAGAAAAACATTTTGAATGTCAAGATTTAATTTAATTTCATTATCAAAATTCGAATACGAGTGAAGCAAATTTTGTGAAAGATTTACTACATATTCAGTGAAATTAATGCTTGAAAAGTCTTTCGTTTGGTATAAACTTTCGTGAATAAAGGCCATTGACTTAATCCTGTTCTGGCTCTCTTTTAAAATATCAAGCGTTCCTTCATCTTTCACGTAGGACGATTGAAGGTTCAATATACTTGAGATCACTTGTAAATTATTTTTTACCCTGTGATGCACCTCTTTTAAAAGTATTTCTTTTTCTTGCAAAGATTGGCGGATACGCTCTTCCGAGATCTTTTTCTCTGTTACATCGTGCCCTATACCAGAAACCTCGATAACAAAGCCCGATTCATCAGAAATAGGGTTTAAATAAATTTCGCTCCAGCTTTCGTGTCCATCCTTTTCAACAAACTGCGTTTCAAAATATTGTGGCTCGCCCGCAAATGCTCGTTCATATTTTTTAATCCAAAAATTATTATGTTCCTGCGATGAAACAGAGTCTCCCGAGATCATTGATAATCCAACATTCGCTCTAATTCCATATCTTTTTATAAGCTGCTTGTCATAATTCTGATTAAATGTTGTCAAGCAAATGTTTTTGTCAACCGTCCAAATAACGTGAGAGCTGCTCTCAATAATTGCATTAAATTTTGCCGATTGTGTTCGCAATGTTTCATCTGCCTTTTTTAATTGTGAGATATCTCTTGAAACACCCATAGCACCAATCAACTCTCCTTCATCATTTTTAAGAATAGAGGCAGATAAATAGGAAATGAATTTTTCGCCATTTTTTCTAACATTTGTTACCTCCCCGGCATATACCCCATTTTTAAAAAGCTCATCTTCTGTAATTTTTATCCGTTCTTTCGGATCCTCATACAACATACTCACATGTTTTCCTAACACTTCATTAACTGTGTATCCGAATGTAGCTTGAGCTGCTTGGTTAAATTCTGTGATCAGCCCTTTGCGATCGGAAGCGCAGATCATGTCAATAGAACCATTGATAATTAAACGCGTATATTTTTGAGATTCCAACAACTTTAATTGTATTACTTTCCGGGCAGTAATTTCTTGCTCCAGCAACACATTTGTTTCTTCTGCTATTTGTGCCCTTAACTGTTCTTTTGCTAATTGTTTTTCTATTCCGATCTTATGCATTGTTACCTGAATGGCTGCGGCCCCATTGTAATTTACATGCTCTGCTTGCAATTCAAGCTCCACCAAATTCCCTTTTGCCGTTTTTACTGTCGTCTCTCTGAAAGCGCGAGACTCCGGAGGATAGTTGGCCCTCATACGTCCTTTTACCTCCTCCTGAAATTCGGGAAGAATGAAATCTAATACAGTTTTGTTTTTAAGGTCTTCGGAAGAGTTTATTTCTACTATACCAAATGCACTTGGGTTTGCAAATATTATTTTGCCATCAGTCGGATTAAAAATAAAGATCCCATCCGGAGATTTGTCGACAAGGTTTTTATAGTTTTCTCCGCTTTGTTTCAGTTCCGATTCGTATTGTTTTTTTTCATCAATATCAAAAACAAAACCTTCCAAAAACAATAATTTTCCTTCTTCAGAAAAAACCCCTTCCCCTTTTTCCAACACCCACTTGGTTTCACCAGAGGACTTAATTATCCGATATTCAAATTCATAAGGCAACCGGTTCTTAAGCGCTTTTTGAATTTCTTCTTTTAGAAAAGGAGCGTCATCAGGATGGGTAATTTCTGCAAATGACATTGTTTTATTATCTACAACATCTTTAGGATCATATCCCGTAAGCTCTTTAAACCCTTTGCTCACAAAACGCATAGTCCAATTTTTATCATTGTCGCAGCGGTATGCCATTCCGGGAAGGTTATTCATCAAGGAAGAAAGTGCGCGTTCACTTTCTTTTAACACCCTGTCTGTATTTTTCCGCTGAGAAATATTATTAAAGATGGTTTGTATCCCCTTTTTTCCATTGTGGAAAACTAATTTAGACTTGATCTCCAAGTCTAAAATTTCGCCAGCAGGTGTTTTAACCTCAATTTCAAAAAAGTGCAACATTTCACCATTTAAGACACGTTTTGCACGATCAGCTATTTCTTTGTGATATTTTGGAAGAATATAATTATTAATGTTCAGGTTGCTGACATTTTCAATCGTTCTCTCCTTTATTCCGAATATTTCAAAAGCCGCCTTGTTTGCAAAAACAACGATGTAGTCAACATAAATTATTACACCACTCGGAATTTCCTGTAAAAAGTGGATATGGCTTTCTTCGCTTTCTTTTGACTTCTCTTCACTTAATTTTTGAGCAGTAACATCTCTTGAGATCCCTTCAATAGCTATCAGGCGTTTATTGTTATCAAACACAGGCTTACTTCGTGTTTCGGTCCAAATAACACTGCCGTCTTTTTTGATCCACCTTACAACAATTTCAGGCCCTTTAATATTACTTACTTTGGCTTTACTTTTTAATAGTTTTTCTGATTCACCAAGCAAAGGAACATCATCGGGATGAATAATTTTGAATCCTAAAAAAGGGTCTTTATAAAAATCTTCCGCTGAATAGCCTGTAATGTCTTTTACAGAGGGGCTGACATATTCATACTGAACTTCAGGATAAACGCTACACCTATAAATCAAGTCTGTCGCATTTTCTGCTAGCATCCTGAATTTTTCTTCGCTCTCTTTTATCTTTTTTTCGTTTGCTTTATACTTACTAATATCGCGGATAGAAGTAACGCGTGCTGGTTCTCCTTTATAAATAATTTCAGTTCCTAATAATTCAGCCCAAAACGCCTTCTTTCCTTTACGAAGCATTTGAACTTCATAGGGTGTTTCAATTTTGTTTTTTACATTCTCAAAAACGATCTTATGAAAATCGGGGTGAATAAATTTTAAAATGGGTTGGTTAATCATTTCTTTGTCAGAATACTGAAATGTTTTTCGCAAGGCGTTATTTATTTCAACCACTTTCCCATCCTTATGTATTGCAATGCCTTCAAAAGCTGAATCGGAAAGTTTTTTAAATTTTTCTTCACTATTCTCCAGCGCTTTTTTTGTTACTACAACTTCTGTAATATCAACGATATCAATAATAGCCGCAACTACTTTTTTATTTTCAAAATGTGGTGTTACTCTAGAAGAATAAAATGCTTTTTGCCCTTTTTTGCCGGTACCGGAAATTTCATATTGTTGATATTTCCCTTTAGTAAATACAATATTCAGCGCCTTCTTAACGACCGAATGATATTCTTTCTCAATAAATTTATATGCTGACTGACCAATTATTTCGTTTCTTCTTGCACTATGAATAAGATCATTATTATCAATGATATTACCCTTTTTGTCAAGAACTAAAATAGTGTGTTCAGAATTTTTGAAATACGAATCCCATTTGGAATCTTTTGGTGCGGATGTTTTTTTTACTTTTGCAGTAACCTCTTGCTTTTTTTGTTCCAACAAAAGAACCTTCCTCTGAAGTTTTTTCACTTCAGAAAGTAGCTGATTCTTCGTTTTTTTTGAGAGCGTCATTAACTATAATCGTTCTGTTATTTTATACTAGGCTCTGATGTTGATGTTTCGGGAAGCACCTTAATTCCGTCAAACCTAATTTCAATATCGTTTTTATAAAGTATTGTCAAAAATAAAAATCCCGCCTCATCATAATACTTCCATTCTCCCTCTTTTAATCCACCTAAATATTTTCCTGTTTGTCGCTCTTTGCCATTCAGGTAATAATATATTTGCATTCCATCTGGAACACCATCAATAAATTTACCTACAAAACGAAGCTTGCCATTTTCTGTAAAATAGTGCTTCCATTCGCCTTCCCTTTGATCGTTCTTAAAATTTCCTTCTTCTTTGTATTCCTGCAATTCCAATATCCACGGGCCTTCTTTTAAGCCATCGATAAAATCTCCTTTTGTTATTACTTTCCCGGAATCACAATATTCTATCATCGTTCCATCTTGCAGATCGTTGCGATAATTTTCTTCCCGTAATAAATTTCCACTTTCGTAATACCACTTCCATGGACCTTGAGCTCTGCCTTTCTTATCGTATTTCCCAATTTGTTCAACTTTTTTATTTGGATGATAAAATATCCAGTCGCCAATTCTTTTACCGTTTAAATATTCTCCTTTTGATTTTAATTCACCATTGGGATGAAATTCTTTCCAAGGTCCCTGTTGTCGACCGGCAGTATCCAATATCCCTTCACCCGTTAAAACTCCATCAACATAAACTTTAGCGTCTATTACATTCCCGTCAGGAGAAAACTCACGATGAATTCCTTCTGCTACGCCATCCCGATAAGTACCTGTAAATTTAACAACGCCTGATTCGTAGTAGGCTGTTTTTACATCTAATTTTGCCAGTTCCGGAGCATTTGTCTGGATAACACCGTTTATATATTTTGTAGTATTTAACAAGCTTCCATTGGGTCCATATTCTTTAAAGTAGCCGTTCATCTTATCATCAGAAAAGTTTACCTCGTTTTTCACGATTCCAGATCTATAAAACTCTTTCCACATTCCTTGCTTTAAACCTGCACCATCTCTACGGTTCACCTTTTCTTCCCGTTGAATAAAACCCATTTTATATTGCGTGATTGTAATGACGGTGCTATCTATAGATAGCTCGTATCCTTGCCCCTCTTCTTTTCCGGCAACGAAAGGAATAACCTGTTTCACTTTAACAGAACCCAAAGTAGAGTCAGCAAGTTTTACAGGCTTATGAAAAATAGTCGTGTTTCCTTGTTTAACATCATTTTCAAAGCTTTCGGAAACAATGATGTTGCCCTCTTTTGTATCGTATGTATTCTTTAAACCGGTTTTTTTTCCCTCTTTGTAATTAAACACAAAAGCCAACTTTCCTTGTTCACTATAAAATTTCCATACACTATCCAACTGGAAATTTTTCCTGTTACCTTCTGATTTTAATACTCCTGTTTGGGAATATGTTTTCCAGTAGCCGTCTGGTTTACCATCGCGCATTGGCCCTTTTTAAAAAGAAAAAATGCCGTGAATTATTATTACGGTGCAATTACAAATGATTCCGAAAAAAACAATTACTCTTTGTTTGAAGAAAACGTTGAAATAGCTATAATCTGGATCTTTCGCTCCAAAGCTGCTGCAGGATTATAAATGGAGTTTTTTGTGTCGTAATAGTCGTCGCTCACATTTGGCCGGGCCTTTAGCTCACCAATATCTTCATTAAAAAAGGTGATCTTCCCTTCTTCCGGATTCGGATTGTCAATATATTTTACAAGAATGCCGCCTTGATATTCAATAAAATAATTCCTTAAACTTGATATTCTTCTTTTAGCAAGATTGACGTTATAATCTGTGGAAGCAAGCGGGCTGCAATAACCTTTCATGGTAATTGTCACTTTTTCATTGTCCTTCAACACCTTTACTAATAGTTGTGCAAATTTATCCAGGTCCTGCATTCCTGCATCTACAGAGTCTTCAAACAAGTTATCGATGTCTCCATATGCTCTTTCAATGTCGCCACCTTTTGCTCCTTTTGAATATTCCTTTTTATACAATTCATGCATAGCAGAATAATCCTCATATGTTTTTCTGTAATTCTTTGTTGTTGTGATCGCCAGTGTTTTTTTGTCCGGCTCATCATTGTGAAAATATAAGGTAAGCGGCACAAGCAATTTCATCTGGGTAACAAAAACCTGGGTGCTGTCAACCTTTTTAGGCGGCTCTTCTATCTTTGGAAGCTTCACCATATAAATATCATTGCAACAACTTTCTTTTTCCTCGAAGAAAGAGCCTGTGCGGTTAGAGGAAATAAATGCTTCTGTTTTTTTTGAATTGATAGAAAAATAAATGTCGTTGAAATTACTGTTAAATGGCAATCCCAGATTTTTAGGTTCTCCAAGTTCGTTGTTTTTGAAATCGCTTTTAAAAATATCGAAGCCTCCCAATCCTTTGTGCCAATTAGAACTAAAAAACAATTCCTGGCAAGGTTTGCAATAAAACGGTGTGATCTCATCATCAATAGAATTAACCTTTTTCCCCGCATTTATTGCTTTACCATACGATCCGTCCTTATTAATTTTGCTGTACCAAATATCCATTTTGCCTTCTCCGCCGGGACGATTTGAAGCAAAGAACAACACCTCTTCATCTCCTAAAAATCCGATTGCGGGTTGTGTATTTGTATAATTTTTGACATTTATTTCAGGGGGCAATTTTTGCAAAGTACTCCATTGACCATTCTTAAAATCAGAAGAATAAATTTCACAATTAAAATCCATTGAATTTTTTTGAACACATCGTGTAATAAAAACTTTTGTAAAATCCGCATTAAACGCTGTATTCGCATTATGAACACCCTGATGATTAAAAAGTGTATCTAACTCAACAACTTTTTTCCATTTTATAGAATCCTGAATTGAAGTATAAATTTTATTGTAATTAACGCTGTGTTTTTTATCGCGATCTTTTCCATCGCGCAAAGAAGAAAAATATAAAAGGCTATCTACTTGTATAGGCGCATATTCAGAAACCTTGCTGTTTACAGTACTATCCAGATGTATGATGCTAACACTTTTATCCGGACTCGCCATTAAAAGTTGAGCGAAGTCACAAGCAGCAACTTCCTGAATTGCCTTTTTTACAAAATAATTGTCCTTCTTTTTTTTGTTCTTCTTTGCATATTTGTCGAACATCTTTTTTGCATCCTTATAATTTCCCCTGTTCTTCTTAATTGTCGCCAACCAAAAGGAGCACTCAGGATAAAGTTTTCCCATCGCATCTTTCTTGATTACCTTGGAATACCAGTGTTCTGCAATCGCGTAATCAAAGTTTAAACGACTTGCTTCTGCGTATTTATATTGAAGAGCAATGTCACTGGAATCTTGCAGAATGGCTTTATTGTAATATGCAGCAGCAGAAAAAAAATCATTATCAGCAAACGCTTTGTCCCCATCAGCAAGAAGCGCTTTTGTTTTTTGAGCGAAAATGGGAGCGCCGAGAAAAAAGAAACATGCAACAAGGACACAAAGAGTTTTTGCATTCATAAAACGATTTCTTATAGTTTGCTTATCATATTTCATACGCTACATGTAAATTGGGCAAACTCGTTTTTTAGCAATAAAAGGGGTAACTTTTTTGAGGATATAGATCACAGAAATTTCAAAACCTCCTCTGTGATTTGTTGCTGCAATCAGCTTTGACGTGTTCACGTCATAACTCACTCCGACATTAAAATTCATATAATCCATATTCGCAACCAAAATAAATGCATCTTTCATACGATAAAATCCACCAAGAGAAACAGCGGTTGTCATGCCATCAACAGGCCTCAAATGATATTTTCCAAAAATCCCGACAACAGTTTCCTGAAACTTTCCTTGGCGTTGATATAACACTGTTGGCAAAACATCTAATTGTCCTGAAACTGGGAATTCGGCAACTCCACTTATGCAGGTTTTTACATCTAAACGAATTTCATCATTGTTAAAGAACGATTGTTTAGGCCTGTTCATATGCAAAGCAGACATACCAACATTTACTAGTGTGCGATTATTTTTTCTCCAAAGGTAGGCTAAGCCTCCACCAAGATCGAGGTAGGTAATTCTTGTTTTTGGAAAATTTTCACCACTCGGCAATGAGGCGTTGTAACTGTCTCCATCGTATTGGTTGTCGAACGTAAGTGCGGCAACGTTAAAGCTTTTTGAGGTAATACCCGGTTGAAATCCAACAGAAATAAAGTGCGTAGAATCTTTGTTTAATTTTTTTACGTATGCTCCAGAGACAAAAATTTGTGTTGTTGTAAATTTCGAATCTCCTGATTTATCTGTGTTAATAACCAATCCAAGAGCAGGGACATCGTTCTCTAGTTTGGTTTTCAGACGGGTATCTGTTGCTAAAGAAAAGGTTCTGTAAGGAACAGGGATCACCGACCATTGACTTCTGAAATTTCCAACAAACCTCCAATCACCATCAAACAAGCCTGTTTGAGCAGGATTAAGATTTTGTGGCGATGCATTGAATTGAGAATAATGAATATCCTGAGCGTGAATGAAATTCACACTAAAGACAATTAAAAATAATATGACCTTATTTTTTTTCACCCTTCTTTTATCTGATCAATGTTGTATTTCCTTGCTTTTTCAGTTCATCGCCATTATAACATTTTACTGTTAAATACCATGCAAATACAGCGGGGTCAACCTTCATGCCTTTATAAACTCCACTCCAACCAACATTTTGATCTTTTGTTTCAAAAACCAATTCACCCCAACGATTATAAACTGCAAAATATAATTCGGAGATCATATTTCCTCTTACGTATAAAACATCATTTTGTCCGTCATTATTCGGAGTAAAAGTATTTGGCACAAAAACATCAGCAGGATTGCACTTCATCGATAAAACATAAATCGTAATTGTTGCTGTTTTCGGACAACCCGATGAATCAATCACGGTCAAGGTATACGTTGTAGTGCTTGTCGGAGACGCTGTTGGATTGAATGAAGCGGGATCACTTAATCCGGTTGCAGGGCTCCACAAGATCGTTAGGGTCGTATCTGTGATCGCATGAATTATTGTTGAGCCTCCTTCGAAAATACTGTCAGCATCCGCTGATGCAGAAATAGGAAATAGTGCCGGGTCAATAACTGTAACGGTTGTAGACAATGTCACAATACAAGTATCACCTAAAGAATTCACGGTTGAAATATTCACGGTATAGGTGGTTGTAGCCAAAGGACTTGCAACAGGATTAGAAATAGTTGCGTTGTTTAAACTTGATGAAGGAGACCAACTATAGGCAAATCCTCCGGTAGCAGACAAAGGCGCACTTCCTCCGTCACAAATTATAGTATTTGGATTTATTGTTGTTCCCCCGGAATTGTCAAAGCTGAGTGAAGTTGTATCGGCACACCCATTTGCATTGGTTGCAATTAGTGTTACCACATAGCTTCCTGATGAAGGATAAGTATGATTTGGATTTTGAAGGAAGGAAGATGCGCCATCACCAAAGTCCCATTGCCAAGAAGTTGGACTAATTGCAGAAGAATCTGTTAATAAAATATTATTAGAACAAGGAGGGCTAGCCAAGCCAAAATTTGCCGTAATTCCGGGATACACAGTTATCACTGTAAAGGCGGTGTCTGAAATTTTACAGGCATTATTATATAAGATCAAAGTAACTGTATACGTTCCGGGTGTTGGGAAAACGTGTGTTGGATTATAGATCAATGATGTTGTGTCGCCTCCTCCAAAATTCCAAAGGTAGGTGCCGGTTGCAGAACTTTGATTACTGAAGGTAACAGAAAAAGGTGCGCACCCTGCTGCTGTATCAATTGTAAAATCAGCATTTACAGGAGGTACTTGAAAATCAAATTTAAATGTTCCGTTATTACAATTTGTAGCATGATTAACATTAGCTCCTGTGTTTGGCCAAGAACCGGGTGTTACAGGAAAATCATCGTTACCGCCACATCCAGCACAAACGGATTGATAGATTATTCCTTTTTTATCAAATCGGCTGGTGCCTCCATCCACATGTTCCCAACTAGTTCCTCCACCAAAATAAGTGGCATAAACAAGGGCCGATGCATCTGCAGAAAGAACGATCAAATAAAAATTATGACCATCGGTGGTGGGTTGAATTGCATCCGCTGTTAATGGCATTCCGGAAGTATAGGTAACAGGTGGAACAATTTTTCCGCCCCAACCGGAGACATAAATATTTTTACAATCATCCACCAAAAAGGCAGATGGAGATATGTTTGGCGTTCCGCTGCCATTTCCAAAAACAGTTGAAAAACCAAGTATTGTAAGCTTTGAGTTCATTCTTGTGATAAACTGCCCGCTATTTGCATTACTGTAAACACCTGCCGTAACAGGCATCAATCCTTCTGTTTGGCCTACAACATAAATATTACTGTCCTTATCGATCTGAATAAAATAACATTGGTCGTAGGCTGGTGTCCCCCAATAAGTAGAAGCAAGAAGCGCTGTCCCATCCTTTTTTATTTTTGCGATATATCCATCAGCTTTCCCACCTTGATAGGTTGTGTGAAGCACTCCCGGGGTTGAAGGAAAATTATTACTTCTTGTTCCTCCTGTTATGTATACGTTTAATGAGTCGTCAAGAGCCAACGCGTATCCGGCATCATTATCTGTTCCACCAAGATAGGTGCTCCAAAGTAAAACAGAAAAATCACTGTTAAATTTAAACGCGACTGCATCTTGTTCTCCACCCATTGTATTATCGAAACCATTTACTATTGGAAAATTACCTGATCTTGTAGAGCTTGCTATGTAGGCATTTCCAGCAGCATCAACATTGATCTCTCCGCGATATTGATCACCATAATTATATTGTAAAGAATCGGCAGGAAACTCATAGGTTGTTCCCGAAAAAAGGACACTGTCATTATTCACATTTACACCGTCATTCATTGTCCCGCCAATATAGGTGGAAGCCATTAATGTGGTTCCTGTTGGATTAAACTTCGCGACATAAATATCTGTTCCATTATCGAAAAAAGAGCCGTTATAAATAAAGTGCAGCAATATTCCGCCATTAAAAGTTGTGTCATATGCTGTCGGAGTAACAGGAAAATCTGAGGAACCGGTTGCTCCATAAAGTAAAAGGTTTTCAGAATTATCCACCACTAAACTAGTTACAATTTCTGTTCCTGTAGCACCTCCGATATAAGTAGAATATTGCAAAAATGTTCCCGAGGAATCGTATTTTGTAATTACCACATCTGTTCTGCCATAAGCTGTTGCGCCATTAAAGGTCATATCAAACGCACCAAGAGTAGTTGGAAAACCAATATCAAAACAAGTGCCTCCCGAATACAGATCGCCCTCTGCATCATAAGTCGCTGTCATTCCAAAATTATCCGCTGTTGAGCCCGAAGAACAAGCAAACACAAGGATCGGATCAATAATAAGCTCTACATTTTTGTTATATCCTTCAGGGAACCGGAAAGTTATAGTATTGCTTTTCAAAACAAATTCGCAAGGCACCTCTACCTCATACCCGTCAATATACTGATATGCGAAGGGCTTCTGCTCCACCATTTCGTTGACGCTTGTCCGTAACTGAAGGTTTCCTTTTTCGATGTTTATTTTATCAAGCCCTTCATAAAAAAGGGAGATGTCTTTGGGATTTGCATTGGGTGCGACAATCAAATTATACTTCACACTATTTTGCATTCCTAACACCTGAAGATCAATTCCTGCATATAGCTGTTTGTAATTTACTTCTCTGAAATTTTTCGCATTCCCCGCCCACCTGTTTTTGTCTTTTCCAATAAAATAATTACAATAATCCGGGGTTAACTGTTTCGATGAGGTTTGAACAGATGCCGAAGCATTTATAAAAGTCATACGAAAAGCGTGTGAGCGAACTGGCTCACCAAGATTTTTTTTGTTTCTTCCTAAGTGGTTGTTACGAAGCGTTTCTTTGTCGTAAAAATTATACGTAAACGCATTTTTTTGAAGGAACATAGCACCTCCATCCAACTGGGCACGATAGAGTATTTTACTATCCCATTGCTTTTTATTTTCAGTAAACTTTATTGCACTTTGAGATTCATTGCTTTTGAGATGCTGAGCAGATGCATGAAAAAAAAACAGGCACAGAAAAAGAAAAGTATAATGTTTTTTATCTGTGAATGTCATTTTAAGAGAGTCGTTATTATATTAATGCTCATGCTACTATCAAAAATAAGAAATTTAATCTGTTTTTCAAGCTATTGAGGCGGCAGCGCTTTTATGCCTTCTTGTGCTTGTTGGTAATCAGGTTTTAGTTCAAGCGTTTTTTCCCAGGCAATTCTTGCTTTTTTATAATCCTTTATTGTAAAACTTGCACCACCAATGTTATACCAATACTCAGCCTTTGTGGAATCTATGCTCACAGCTTTTTCCATCAACTTAATAGCTTCCGGAATATTCTTCCCTCCAATAGACATCCCCTGATTAAAATAAGTTGCACCGAGCAAGTCGAAGTTGCGTTTTATTAGTGGGTTACTTGGGTAAATTTCTTTTGCTTTGCCCCAAAACGCCTTTGCCTTTTCATAATCCTTCAACTTAAAATAAGCAACACCTAAATTCAAATAACCGTTCACATATTTATTATGAACATTCACTGAGCGATTAAGATAAAATATCCCCTTATTTATCAGCTCTAATTCGCGGGCCTTATTTTCGGGTTTTTCCGACATATCAATAAATGCCTTTCCTGCATTTCCGTTTACCAAAGCACTATTTGGAACCGTTTTGGCATCAGCAATAAATAATGTCTGGTCATTTTTCCATTCCGTATTTCGTTTTATCGTTTTTGCTCCACACCATATAACCACAAGACATCCAAAAGATACAGCAACAATTTTTTTTGTTTGTGCTGAAAAGAATTTTTGCAAGATCCGGGAAATAAAAACAGCAAGCACAATCGCAAATCCAAAAGAAGAGTGATAAACCATCCTTTCGCCCATTGTAGCGCCAACATTGAATATTAAATTGGAGATAAGGAGCAAGTGTACAAAATAAAAAGCGATGGCAAATGAAAGGATGTTTCTCTTAAAAAATAAAATTATTGCCGCTACAAACATCGAAGTATGGATAAGTATCGACGCCCATACAATTCCATTACTAAAATTCACAAAAGGTATGGTGCTGTAGGAATAGTCGCTGGAAAGCGGAGATGGATAAAAAAGCATTTTCAGATAACGCAAAAGCACTTCAATTTTTGTAGCAAGTTTTTCCTGATGGGTGGCATATATATAGGGATTATTAAGAACATCTGGGTTTTCAAATTTCGCACCAGCACCAACAATTGAAAAGCGTATCCCCACATATAAGGCGGCCACAATGGCAAAAGGTATCATTAATTGTAAAATGCTTGAAAGCGACTCCTTTAAAACAATATACAACAACATTGGAATCAACACCAAAAGTGTGATCGCATACTCTTTCGAAAGCAAGGCTAAAAAATAAAACAAAAGCCCAAACAACAGTTGTTTTGCATTTTTTGATTCCCGGTATCTAAAAATGGAAATGAAAGTCAGAATGATAAATAAGAAAGACAGAATTTCGTCTCTACTTTTTACATTCGCAACAACCTCGGTATGCATCGGATGAATTAAAAAGATAAGACAAGCAACGAAAGCTATGAGTGGTTCCTCTTTAAAAATATAATTTTTTAAGAAATAAAGCAATAATACAATTGACAAAAGGTAATACACTACATTCATAAAATGTCTTACAAACGCTGCATCGTCAGGCGGTTTTACTTCAGCGTTACTTCCAAACAATTGTTGCTCGATAGCAAAGGTAACAACAGAAAGCGGTCGAAATCGCCCACCGGACAATTGCTGCTTTGCCCCCATGTGTCTGTAAAAACTATCATACGCATCTGTACTCAGTATTTTAGGAATACCACGAAAGCCTTGTTGAACATAATCGTTATTCTGAATTCCCCAAGTCGTGGTTATCTCAAGAGGTAAAGGTTTTGTTATCTTGTTATCTTTTTTTCTAGCCATTTTCTTTGGTACAATTTCTGTGGCTGAATGTGCCTTGTTTATTTATTTTATTTGCACCTTTGTTTTGTTGATTCAAAACTATTCTAAAGCAGTAAATGTAATTAATTATCATTTTTCTTGAAAAATATTTTTAAAAATAAATATTTCCTTTTAGTTCTGGCAATTGTATTTTTCTCGGCTGGAACCTTATTTTATTATACCTATTCTGGTGGGGCAGCACCAACAATAAGTGGCTTCGAAAGTGTTTTACATAAAAAAGAAATACGGCTGAATGAGGAAATGTTGTCTTTGGCTAAACGGGCGGAATCTGAAAACTACAATGATCTTTTCACAAAAAAACCTTCCTATTATAATTTATTGATGCAGGAAGAGGGTATTGCACTTCTCATTTATGAAAACGACACATTAAAATTTTGGAGCGATAACTCTATTGCTGTTGAAAACTGGGTAAAAGAAATTTGCCTCGATTCAAAAATGGCAAAACTCCATAACGGTTGGTTCGAGGTTGTTAGACCGCATACCAACGCAACAACAACAAAAGCGATTGTTGGATTGGTCCTGGTAAAAAATGAATACCCTTATCAAAATAAATATCTGGTCAATGAGTTTCAAAAAGATTTTGCTGTTCCAGCAGAAACAAAGTTGATCACAGACAACCCAAACGCAACAAACGGGGTAAAAAATTATAAGGGCGAATACCTGTTCTCTTTGGAATTTGATCCGACAAACAACTCTATTTCTCTCATTTCTTATATTTCTGTTTTGTTGAGTCTTTCTGGATTTGTTTTTTTAATCCTCTTTTTAAAGTCTTTTTGTTCAAGCTTTTTCTCGCCTTACAGTAAAAACTTTTCTACACTGGCATTCATATTTTTGGCTGTTTCTGTCAGGTATATTTTAATCAAATTCAGTTTCCCTGATTGCTTTTATTCCTTCGACCTATTTAGCCCTAAAATATTTGCAAACGCAAGCTCCGTTTGGTTAACATCATTAGGAGACCTTTTAATAAATGTCGTTTTGATGTTCTATTTAACGTTTGTATTTTTAAACAACTTCGAATTTGATGTGCTTGTAATCCAACTAAAAAAAGTAAATACGCTTGTTATTTCTTTTGCATTCTTTCTTGCTTTTTTTTGGTTTTCGTGGGCTTTAAATGTTTTGTTCATAGGGTTAATAAAAAACTCTAATATCCCATTCAGTATAAACAATCTTTTTACACTCAACCAATATAGTTATGTAGGAATCATCATTATCGGACTCCTACTTTTTGTATATTTTTTACTTGCAGATAAAATGGTTGCTGTATTAAAAATGTTAAAACTTAACAACCGACAATACATCTTTGTTTTCATTATTTCTGCCGGAATCCACACGTTCATTTCACATTTCCTTGGAACACTTGACCTGATCGTAATTTTCTGGCCTTTTCTGTTGGTTCTTTCAATCGCAATCATCAAAAAGAAACAAACGATCTATCCTTTTTCAAGTATCATATTCCTGGTGTTTCTTTTCTCTCTTTATGCTGTCCATGTTTTTATAAAACACTCGGCGATAAAAGAAGTAGAGAGCAGAAAAATTTACGCAGAAAAACTTGCTGCAGAACAAGATCCTGTTGCCGAACTTTTATTTCAGGATGTAGATAAAAAACTCCATGCCGATACCGTCCTTTTGTCACTAATAAGTGGATTTGAAAAACACCCGGAAGAATTTGAAAAACGCATAAAGCAACAATATTTCAGCGGTTTCTGGGAAAAATATGATGTCCGCGTAGCCTTGTTTGATAGTGCTTGCGCACCTATAATCCGTTCACAAAATCCGCTTTTCGACAACAACTTTTATTTTGATGAGTTAATTGAAAAGAAAGGCCAAAAGACTTCTTGTGTCGGATTTTATTTCATTAATAACTCTTCAGGTAAAATTAGTTATCTGGCAAAAATTCCGTTGTATAAAAAGCCCAGAGAGGATGCAAAATATGGCACAATTTACATTGAACTGGATGCAAAATTTATTTCTGATGAAGTTGGTTTTCCCGAATTGCTTCTTGACAGAAACATCGGTTTGTCACAAGAATTAAGCAATTATTCATACGCAAAATACAAACACAATCAATTATTAAATCAATATGGAAAATATTCATACAGCTTAAATGCGGATGATTTTAAATCCACAAAAATTGAATTCGACTTTCAAAACAAGGAAGAATTCAATCATTTGTTATTTCGCCCAAATCCCGAAACGCTCATTGTTCTAAGTAAAAGAAACGATGGCTTGATCGGAAAAGTCACCACCTTCTCTTATTTATTTGCTTTTTTTAGTTTGCTATTATTGTCTATTCTAGTATTCCGACAGATTTCTTTAGGACAGCTCTTCGAACATTTTAGTTTTAAATACCGCATACAAGTATTGCTTGTATTAATTGTTCTTATTTCTCTGGCACTATTTGGTGGTGGGACAATCTATTATATCAAACAACAGTTTGAGGTAAAAAACAAAGAAAATATTAGCGAAAAAATTCATTCCGTTCAAATTGATGTTGAAGGCAAATTGTCAGCCGAAAACACTTTCAACAAAGGCTTGACAGAGTATGTCTCTTTCATTTTGAAAAAATCTTCTTCTGTTTTTTTTACTGATATTAATTTTTACGATGTGCAAGGAAACCTCTATGCTTCATCACGTTCAAAAGTTTTTGATGAGGGTTTAACCTCCAAAAAAATGAATCCGGAAGCTTTTTTACAAATAGCAATTTTAGGAAAAACAGAGTTTATTCATGATGAACGAATTGGAAAGTTAGAATATTTATCCGCGTATATTCCCTTTAAGAACAAAGACGGCAAACTGCTCGCTTACCTTAATTTACCATACTTTGCAAAGCAAAGCGAATTAGAAAAAGAAATTTCAGGATTCTTAGTCGCCTTGATAAATATTTATGTTTTACTGTTTGCGTTATCCATCGTTACAGCAATATTTATATCAAATTATGTTACAAAACCATTAAAATTAATTCAGGATAAGCTCAGTAAAATAAAGCTAGGGAAAACAAATGAACCTATCGATTGGAAAGAAAATGACGAAATCGGGAACCTTGTAAGCGAATACAACAGAATGATAGCGGAACTTTCGAAAAGCGCTGATCTGCTGGCAAAATCGGAGCGAGAAAGCGCCTGGAGAGAAATGGCAAAACAGGTTGCCCATGAAATAAAAAACCCGTTGACGCCCATGAAATTAAGTGTCCAACACTTACAACGGACATGGAAAGATGGCGCACCGGATATGGACCAAAAGATGGAAAGATTAACAAAAACCATCATCGAACAAATTGACACGTTATCGAATATTGCCACAGAATTTTCCAATTTTGCAAAGATGCCAAAGGCTAATTTGGAGAAGATAAATATCAAAGAGATCATTGTAAATACGATTGCCTTATTTCATGATTCTGAAAATCTTGCAATAACGTTTGAAACAGAAATTTCTGCAGAAGCCTTTGTTTTCGCTGACAAAGAACAACTGTTACGGGTTTTCAATAACCTTATAAAAAATGCCGTACAAGCCATCCCAGAAGAACAAAAGGGAGAAATAATAGTTTCATTAAAAAAAGAAAAACAACAATTTCTGATCTCCGTATTTGACAACGGAAATGGAATAGATAATGATGTTATTGATAAAATATTTGTGCCGAATTTTACTACAAAAACAGGAGGCATGGGACTTGGTTTGGCAATGGTAAAAAACATTGTAGAAACGGCTAACGGTAGGATATGGTTTGAAACAAAATCAGGAAAAGGAACAACTTTTTATGTAACGCTGCCCTGCTTTGTGGAGGAATAAAAAGGATTCCAGATATGCGAAAAAATAGATTTCCTAACCAATACATTTCGTATATTCGTAACCAATAATTTATTATTATTATGAAAAGACCAATACGTATCTTAGTAGCTAAAGTTGGGTTGGACGGGCATGATCGGGGTGCAAAGGTTATCGCCTCTTTTTTGCGGGACGCAGGAATGGAAGTAATCTATACCGGACTTCGTCAAACCCCTGAAATGGTTGTAAGCGCTGCCCTACAGGAAGATGTGGACGCTATTGGCATCAGTATTTTATCCGGAGCACACAACACCGTGTTTCCAAAAGTAATGTCGTTGATGAAGGAGAAAGGCTTGAATGATGTGCTTTTGACCGGTGGTGGAATTATACCAGATAAAGATATTCATAAACTGAATGAGCTTGGTGTTGGTAAACTATTTCCTCCAGGCACCGACACAAAAGAGATTGTTGAATACATTACAAATTATGTTAAAGAAAACAGAAACTTCTAATTTACCCGTTATGACATTTGAAAACATTTTAACAGCAAGCGAAAACAATATTTTTAGTATTACGATCAATCGTCCTGATAAATTAAATGCACTGAACAAAAAAACAATCGAAGAACTTAGCGAGGCGCTCCTTTTTGCAGAAGGCGACATCAACACCCGTGCTATCATTTTAACAGGATCGGGTCAAAAAGCCTTTGTTGCGGGAGCTGACATTTCAGAATTTGCAAATTTCAGCATCAATCAAGGAAAAACATTAAGCGCTGAAGGACATGACAAACTTTTTAATTTGACCCAAAACTTACGAACACCTGTTATCGCTGCTATTAATGGATTTGCACTTGGCGGAGGGCTGGAGTTGGCAATGAGTTGTCACATCCGCGTTGCTTCTGATAATGCTAAAATGGGCTTGCCCGAAGTGTCGCTAGGTGTTATTCCCGGCTATGGAGGAACACAGCGACTTGCACAACTTGTTGGAAAAGGAAAAGCACTAGAAATGATCATGACTGCCGATATGATTTCAGCAGCTGATGCATTGACTTGGGGCTTGGTGAATTATGTAACAACACCAGAAACATTGCTCGCAAAATGCAATGAACTAGCCGTAAAAATAATTAGCAGATCACCTGTTGCTGTTGCTGCTGCAATAAGAGCGGTGAATGCAAATTATGCCGACGGCGTAAACGGCTTTGCTATTGAAATTGACGAATTTGGAACATGCTTTGGCACAGAAGATTTTAAAGAAGGAACAACCGCATTTTTAGAAAAACGAAAAGCTGTTTTTACCGGAAAATGATCTAGCTTAAAGTTCAATGCTTGAAAGTTTACGTTTCAAGAACACCAAAACAATTTTGCCGCCTTTCTTACTCAAATCCTAACGTTGAACATTCAAACTTTAAGCTAATATTGAATCCTTTAAAAAAACTCGCTTCACAAACAGCCATCTATGGCTTGCCTACAATTGTCGGGCGGTTGCTTAACTACCTTCTTAATCCTCTTTACGCTTATAGTTTCAGTACAACCCAAATGGGCGTTGTTACATCTGCATACGCTTACGTTTCATTTTTGTTGATCTTCCTCACCTATGGAATGGAAACCGCTTTATTCAAATTCTCACAATCCGAAATTGATAAACAAAAGGTCTATACCACCTCTTTGATTTCACTGATTGTTTCTTCTTTTGTTTTTATTTCTCTTGGATGCCTGTTTTCTTCTTCTATTGCCGAAGGCGTAACATTTAAGGGCCACCCGGAATATGTTGTTTGGTTCGCCATCATTATCGGTACAGATGCATTAACTGCAATTCCATTCGCGAAACTTCGCGAACAAGGAAAGGCAAAGCGTTTCGCAATTATCAAAACAGCAAATATTGCAATGAACATCGGATTGAATTTGTTCTTCATATTATTTTGTAAAAGAGTATCTGATGCACCCGCATCATCCTTTAAACCTTTTGTTGAATTGATCTACAACCCATCAATCGGGGTTGGTTATATCTTTATATCAAATCTTGCTGCGAGTTTGATAACCCTGTTGTTGCTTTCCCCTGAAATATTAAAGATTAAACTTGTTTTTGATACAGTCATTTGGAAACGAATGATGAGATACGCGATTCCTCTGTTAATTGCCGGACTAGCAGGAATGGTAAACGAAACCCTTGATCGCGTTTTATTGACCCATTTAATTCCAAATGAAAAAGAGGCGCTTTCCCAAGCAGGTATTTATGGTTCCTGTTACAAAGTTTCCATCATCATGACCATCTTCATCCAGACATTCCGTTTTGCGGCAGAACCCTTCTTTTTCAGTCATTCTAAAGAAAAAGATTCTAAAAAAACCTATGCTGATGTGATGAAATACTTTGTAATTGTTTGTTCTATCATTTTTTTAGGGACAATGATGAATATTCAATGGATTCAATACTTTGCGGGCACGGCAGCGTTCCGAACAGGTATTAAAGTCGTTCCCATATTATTACTCGCAAATATGTTCCTCGGTATCTTCTGGAATCAATCAATATGGTATAAACTAACCGGACAAACGCATTTTGGCGCTTTATTAACCATTTTCGGTGCTATTATTACCATTGCCTTAAATATAATATGGATTCCGAGAATAGGCTACATGGGCTGCGCGTGGGCAACATTAATCTGCTATGCAAGTATGATGGTTGTCTCCTATTTCTTGGGTAATAAACATTACCCTGTTAATTACGACTTAAAACGCATACTCGGGTACTTGGGATTATCCTTAACTTTGTACTTTATAGGCACCTGGATAAAAACGGGGTCAGGAAGCATTAATCTGATCTTACACAACTTTATCCTGATTGGGTTTATTGTTGTTGCGTGGAAAATGGAAAAAAATAATTTTAAAAAGTTGGCATGAAGATCAAGGTTATAAATAAATCAAAACACGAATTACCAAGCTATGCAACAGGAGCGGCAGCTGGGATGGACCTTAGGGCAAATATCGAAGAACCCATTGTATTAAAATCCTTGGAAAGAACCTTAGTTGCAACAGGCCTTTTTATCGAATTACCTGTTGGTTACGAAGCTCAAATAAGACCTCGCAGCGGATTGGCGTTTAAAAACGGATTGACTGTATTGAACTCACCCGGCACAATTGATGCGGATTATAGAGGCGAGATCAAAGTTATTCTTGTAAATCTTTCAAACGAAAATTTCACAATTAATGATGGTGAGCGTGTTGCTCAAATGGTAATAGCAAAACACGAACAGGCAGAATGGCTTGAAGTAGAAGAATTAGAGGAAAGCAACAGGGGTGCAGGTGGTTTCGGAAGTACAGGAAAAAAATAATTAAGCGAAAAAGCAAGACAGATTTTATGAAAATAATTATTCCAATGGCAGGAATGGGCAAAAGGATGCGCCCACACACACTAACCACACCAAAACCGCTTATCCCAATTGCAGGAAAACCTATGGTTCAACGCATTGTTGAAGATATAATTAAGGTGTGTGACGAAAAGGTTGATGAAATAGCTTTTGTTGTTGGTCGTTTTGGTAAAGAAGCCGAAGAAAACTTAGTAAAGGTTGCGGAAAGCCTGGGTGCAAAAGGAAGTATTTATTACCAGGACACTCCACTTGGAACAGCCCACGCCATTATGTGCGCAAAAGAATGTGTTACCGGAAAAGTGGTGGTTGCCTTTGCAGACACGCTTTTTAAAGCTGATTTTAAAATGGACTCTTCCCAGGAAGGAATTATCTGGGTGCAAAAAGTAGAAGACCCGAAGCCTTTCGGAGTTGTAAAACTTGATGCGAACAACACCATTACCGACTTTGTTGAAAAACCACAGGAGTATGTTTCCGACCTCGCAATAATTGGAATTTACTACTTCAAAGATGGTAATTATCTGAGAAATGAATTACAATATTTGTTAGACAACGACATCAAGGAAAAAGGTGAATACCAACTCACAAACGCCTTGGAAAACATGAAGGCCAAAGGAACAAAATTCACCCCCGGCAAAGTTACAGAGTGGCTGGATTGCGGAAACAAGGATGCTACAGTTTACACCAATCAACGTATTTTAGAATTTATTAAAGACTCTGAAACAATTTCTAAATCTCACAAAAACACCAATTCAAAAATAATTGAACCTTGTTTTATCGGTGAAAACGTTCAATTAATAAACTCCACAGTTGGTCCATACGCATCGATTGGAAAGGATTCTATTATCGAAAACTCGGTTATAAAAAACAGTATCGTTCAAACAAATAGTAAAATTTTAAACGCTGAACTTAGCAACTCAATGATTGGAAATTTTGCTGAATACACTGGGAAATCAACAGATCTGAGTCTTGGTGATTACTGTACAGTTAGATAAAACAATGTTTTGACGCAGACAAGCAACTCTTTGGTTTTCCCGTTTCATAGATACAAGTTTTTGTATGTGTTGTTGTTTTTATTTTTTATTTTTTCATGTAAAACATCCCAAAAAAGTTCAGAAAAAGTTTCAAGTAAAGGGCTCTCAGACAAGGATGTTGTTCAGTTCAAATACCTCTTTTTTAATGCCAACAAAGAGTGGATCCTGGAAAATTACGACATGGCAGAAACACTGTTTTCCCAGGCCCTGAAAATCGACCCCAATAGTGCGGCAACCATGTATGGCCTGGCCCACATATACTCCTTTCAAAACAACAAGAGCCAGGCACTGCTTTATAGCAAACAAGCCGCGGCCATCGACCCAAAGAACATTTGGTACCAGCTGCTATACATTAGCTGCCTGAAAGAGAACAAAATGTTCAATGAAATGGCCGCAGTATATGAACGATTAATAAAAGACAATCCACAAAACTTTGACTTTTATTATGAGCTCGCAAATGTTTATTTATTTATCAATAAACCGGCCGAGGCCATTAAGGTCTATAATAAAATTGAGGAGTCAATAGGCGTAACGGAAGAGGCTTCAATGCAAAAGTTGAAAATTTATAAAACTGGTAACAACTTTGAAAAGGCCGTTGACGAAGCAAAAAAATTAATAAAAGCGTTTCCAAAAGATGCAAAATATTACGGTATTCTTGGAGAGTTGTATCAGGATAAAGGCCAAAACGAAAAAGCGTTTGAAACATATTCAGAATTAATAAAGATTGACTCTACCAACGCATACGTTCACCTTTCTTTGGCTGATTATTACAGAACGTTAAAACAAAACGATAAGGCTTTTAATGAAATAAAAATAGCTTTTAATAGTAAAGATCTAAACATCGACACCAAAGTAAAAATCCTTTTGTCGTATTACGATATCACAGAAAACTACCCCGAATTGAAATCTGACGCGGATGAGCTGTGTAAAATTATTGTGGCTATTCACCCAGAAGAGGCCAAATCTTTTGCTATTTATGGCGACTTTTTATACCGTGATAAAAAATATGATCTGGCCAGAACGCAATATAGAAAAGCAATTTCACTGGATAAAGAAAAGTATGCTTTATGGAATCAACTTCTGATAATCGAATCGGAACTAAATGATTTCAATTCCATGCAAAAAGAAAGCAAAGAGGCAATGGAGCTTTTTCCAAACCAACCCCTTCCCTATTTTTTCAATGCCGTTTCAAACTATCAATTGAAAAACTACGAAGAAGTTGTATCGGTATTAACAGAAGGAAAAGAATTTGTTTTTGACAACAATCTTTTATTATCTCAATTTTACGAGAACCTCGGTGATGCACAAAATCAATTAAAAAAGTATGAAGAGTCAGATGCTGCATATGAAAAATCAATTGAGCTCGATCCTTCAAATGCAAGCGTTTTAAATAACTACGCATACTACTTATCCTTGCGCAACAAAAACTTAGAAAAAGCAGAAGAGTTATCAAAAAAAAGCAACATGCTTGCAACTAACAACAGTTCTTATCAAGACACATACGGCTGGATCTTATATCAAATGAAAAAATATGATGATGCAAAAATGTGGATAGGAAAAGCATTGGAAAGTGGCGGCAAGAGCAACGGTACGCTTCTAGAACATTATGGAGATGTTTTGTATCAACTTGGAGATATTGATAACGCACTAAAACATTGGATAGAAGCAAAAAAGGTTGGCGAAAATTCAATCCTACTCGACAAAAAAATAGCAGACAAAAAATTGTATGAATAAAATATTGTTTTTGTTTTCTTCTGAAATACTCAAATCAACTCTTCGATATACTATCGTTTTGTTTTTAGCTTCGTCTACTCTATATTCTTGTAAAACTCACAAAAAGATCACACTTAATAATGGGAGATGTTTACTTGATTTTAAAAACGCACGCACACTTTCAAATAATTTAAAAGCGAATGAATTCAGGTTTGATCGCCTGAATGCAAAACTTACTGTTGACTCTGAAATAGACAGCACTACCGCTTCATTTACTGTTTCTCTCCGAATGAAAAAAGACAGTATTATTTGGATGTCAATTTCAAAATTGGGTATCGAAGGCGCAAGGCTTCTCATTACAAAAGACTCTGTGAAACTACTTAACAGAATTAAAAACACATATTTTATTGGCGACTTCGCATACATCAGCAAATTACTTAGCACCGATTTGGATTTTGAGATGTTGCAATCTCTCTTGATTGGAAACAGTGTTGAGTTTTACGATGAAGATGAAAAAATAAAACCTGGTGTAGACAACTGTCAGTATACGCTGGGCACAATAAGAAAAAACAAGCTTCGAAAAGTAATGGAAAAAGGAAAAGAACTGAAAGAGCCTGCACAAAGTATTTATTTGATTCCGGAAACCTTCAAGATATCTCGCATCCTGTTTTATGAGTTTAGCCCCGACAGAAGTTTTGATGCTGTTTTCAGCGACTACGAGCTTAAAGACTCTGTTCAGCTTTTTCCTATGAAGATGAAATATACTATTATGGCACAGAAATCCGTTAAGATAGACATCGCCTACAATAAAATAATTTTAAACGAAGAACAAACGTTCCCTTTTAAAGTACCAGAAAACTATGAGCCGATATCAATTAAAGAAAAAAAATAGTTCGTTTTTATTTCTTTTTCTTTTGCTTTTTGCGTTAATAAATGCGGGTGCCTCCTTTGCTCAAAAACAAACTAAAAAGGATCTTGAAAAGAAAAAACAACAGCTCCAAAAAGAAATTGAAGACACAAACCAATTGCTTGCAGAAACAAAAAAAAATAAAAAACTTTCGCTGAACCAACTTGTTATGCTGAACAAAAAGATCAGCGTGAGAGAGGAGTTAATTTCAACGATAAACAATGAAATAGGAGAACTTAATCACCAGATAAAAGAGAACAACGAATCCATTAATGGCTTACAAAAAGACCTCACAAAATTAAAAGCGGAGTACGCAAAAATGATTTATTATGCCTACAAAAACCAGGATTCGTATAGCCGTTTAATGTTTGTTTTCGCATCCTCTGATTTTGAACAGGCGTATATGAGGCTCAAATACTTACAACAATACAGCGATTACCGACACAAACAAGCAGAAAGAATCATCCAAACGAAAAAAAACTTGAACGAAAAGGTGCAGGATCTGGAAGCAAAAAAATCGGATCAGCGCGTTTTGTTGGGTAGCCAAGAGTCCGAAAAACAAAACCTGACCTCAGAAAAAACAGAAAAAGAACAAGTGTTTTCTGGTCTCCAACAGCAAGAAAGTAAATTGAAGAAGGACCTGGAAAAGAAAAAACAAGATGCTCAAAAATTACAACAAGCTATTCAAAGAGTAATAGAAAAAGAATTAGAAAAAGCGCAAGCGCAAGCTGTAAAAGAAAACAAACCGAAACCACAAAAGCTTGTCCTTACACCAGAATCGCAACAGTTATCAAATTCATTTTCTAGCAACAAAAGTAAGCTGCCATGGCCGGTTGCAAAGGGTGTCATAAGCGAACATTTTGGTGTTCACCCACACCCACTGATGGCAAACATTGATATTAATAATAACGGTGTCGATATTACAACAAATAGCGGCTCTTTGGCCCGTGCTGTTTTTGAAGGAGAAGTGAAAGCTGTTGTAAATATGCCCGGAGCTGGCCAATTTGTTCTTTTGAGACATGGAGAGTTTTTAACAATTTATTCCAATTTAAAAGACGTGTATGTAAAAGTTGGCGACAAGGTGACCACAAAACAAAATATAGGATCTGTTCTGCTGGATGAGGAGGATGCAAAAACTGTTATGCATTTTGAGGTATGGAAAGGACAAACCAAATTAAACCCGGAAGATTGGTTATATAAGAATAATTAGGAAACATATATTTTTGTATCTTTGCACTCTATTTTAAAAACAATCAAACATGTTAAATAGTGTATTTCTTATTTTGGGGCTTGGTAGCTCAGAAATGATAGTGGTTTTGATAATTGTTTTATTACTTTTTGGTGGTAAAAAAATTCCTGAATTAATGAAGGGCCTTGGAAAAGGTGTCAAAGAATTTAAGGATGCTTCTAAAGGTGAAGACTCTAGCAATCCTCCTGTAGATAAAAAAGATTAATTTTTTATTTTAAAAAGCCTCTTCCTCTTCCTGACAGAAGAGGTTTTTCTATTTATTATTTTCCTCAATCTGTGAAGACCTACACCTCTTTTGCTGAAATAAAATCTGATCTATTAGAAGGCACAATTACGTGTGTTTCACTCACCGAATCTTATATTCGACATATTAATTCTAATAAAAATTTAAACATTTTTTTGGAAATTTTTGATGTTTCCGCATTAGAAAAAGCAAAACTTGTTGACGAAAAAATAAGATCAAAAACCGCTGGAAAGTTAGCCGGAATGGTGATTGCATTAAAAGATAATTTATGTTATAAGGGCCATAAAGTTTCTGCTTCATCAAAAATATTGGATGGTTTTGAATCACTTTATAACGCAACCGTTGTTGAGCGGCTTCTTGCTGAAGATGCTATTATCATTGGACGTTGCAATTGCGACGAGTTTGCAATGGGAAGTTCAAACGAAACCTCTGCATTCGGAAGCGTATTAAATCCATTAGATATAAATCGGGTTCCCGGAGGCTCTTCAGGAGGTTCTGCAGCAGCAGTTGCAGCAAACATGTGCATCGCTGCATTAGGAACAGACACCGGAGGCTCTATCCGTCAACCGGCGTCTTTTTGCGGAGTAGTTGGCTACAAACCTACCTATGGGAGGGTTTCTCGTTATGGAGCAATTGCATACGCCTCTTCTTTTGATCAAATCGGCCCAATCACCAAAACTGTGGAAGACACGGCTTTAATCATGGAGGTTATTGCAGGTAAAGATGAATATGATAGCACGGCTTCTTCTTTGCCGGTAAGTGAATATTCGAAAGAGTTAAAAAATGTTTCTACAAAAATTCGTATTGCCTACATAAAAGATTGTTTAGAAAATCCAGGACTAGACCCCGAAATAAATACACGCATCAACGAAATAATTGGCAAACTTAAAGAAAAGGGACATGTTGTGGAGGCCGTAGATTTTCCATATTTAGATTATTTGGTTCCAACCTATTATGTTTTAACAACCGCAGAAGCATCTTCTAACCTTGCGCGTTATGACGGTATCAATTATGGCTACCGAAGTATAAACGCAACCGACCTGGAATCAACATACAAAAAATCCCGAACAGAAGGTTTTGGAGAGGAAGT
>JAPLDC010000524.1 GCA_026391935.1 Bacteroidota bacterium
TAAGTTACAAATTTGAAGATTCAACTACTCAAGGCAATATCAAAATCGCTTTGAAATACCATCCTGTTAACAAGCAGTCGGCTATTAAGAAACTAGAAAGAATCAGTTCTCCTGGTTTACGTAAATATACCGGTTCAACAAAAATTCCTCGCGTTTTGAACGGATTGGGAATTGCCATCATTTCAACTTCTAAAGGTGTAATGACCGACAAAGAAGCGAAAACACAAAAAGTGGGTGGTGAAGTATTGTGTTTTGTTTATTAATATTTAGGAGGAAAGAAAAATGTCAAGAATAGGTAAATTACCAATAACACTTCCGAAAGGAGTTGAGTTCAATGTTTCTGATAAGAATGTTGCAACTGTTAAAGGACCGAAAGGAACTCTAACACAAAAAATGGATACAGCAATTACTGTTAATAATGATAACGGTGTGTTAACTGTAACTCGTGCTACTGAACAAAAACGTCATAAAGCGATGCATGGTTTATACCGTGCTCTTTTAGCTTCTATGGTTAAAGGTGTTAGCGAAGGATATAAAACAGAACAAGAACTTGTTGGTGTTGGTTATCGTGCTGCAAACAAAGGACAAATGTTAGAGTTGACTTTAGGTTATTCTCACAACGTTGCTTTTGAATTGCCGGTTGAAATTAAAGTTACTACTGCAACAGAAAAAGGACAGAACCCAAAGATCATCTTGGAGTCTGCTGATAAACAATTGCTAGGAGCAGTTGCTGCAAAAATTCGTTCATTACGTAAACCTGAGCCTTATAAAGGAAAAGGTATTAAATTTACTGGCGAAATTTTAAGAAGAAAAGCTGGTAAATCTGCCGGTAAATAATAAATGAAATTAAATTATCGGCTCAAACCGATAGAAATAAGGTAAAAAAATGGCTATTACAAAAGAATTTAGAAGAAACAGAATCAAGCAACGTATTCGTAAAGTTGTTAACGGTGATGCGCAAAGCCCACGTTTGTCTGTTTTAGAAGCAATAAAGGTATCTACGTTCAATTGATCGATGATATCACTGAAAAAACATTAGTTGCTGCATCTTCATCAGATAAAGGTATTGCTGACGCAAAAGGAAATAAGATCGACCAGGCAAAATTGGTTGGAAAAGCAATTGCTGAAAAAGCTATCAAAGCAGGTATCTTAACAGTACGTTTTGATAGAAATGGATATTTATATCATGGTAGAGTAAAATCACTTGCAGAAGGTGCTCGTGAAGCAGGATTAAAATTCTAATACTTACAAATTGAAAAATTAATTCCGATAAGATCGGGACTGAATCTAAAAATAAACAGAATGTCAAACGCAAACATTAAAAGAGTAAAATCAAGTGATATCGAATTGAAAGATAAACTTGTTAGTATCCAACGTGTAACCAAAGTTACCAAAGGAGGTAGAAACTTTACCTTTTCAGCTATTGTTGTAGTTGGAAACGAAAAAGGTATAGTTGGTTACGGCTTAGGTAAAGCAAAAGAGGTTACTGATGCTATCACTAAAGGTATCGATGATGCTAAGAAGAATTTGATCAAAGTTGCGATCGTAAAAGGAACTGTTCCTCACGAACAATACGGTAAATTCAGTGGTTCATTGGTGTTTTTGAAACCTGCTGCTCACGGTACCGGTGTAATTGCTGGTGGTGCGATGCGTGCTGTTCTAGAAAGCGTTGGTGTTACTGATGTATTGGCAAAATCAAAAGGTTCCTCAAATCCTCACAACGTCGTAAAAGCTACGATGGATGCTTTGATGAAAATGCGTGATGCTGCTACAGTAGCTCAAACACGTGGTATTTCAATGGAAAAAGTATTTAACGGATAAATTAAGTTCGAAGTTCAATGTTCAAAGTTGAAAAACTTTAAACTTTAAACTTTCAAACTTTAAACTAAAAAATAAAATGGCAACAATTAAAATTAAACAAATAAAAAGCGGTATTGGGCAAACAGTTCGTCAAAAGCGTACTTTACAAGCTTTGGGTTTTATCAAAATGCACCAAACTATTGAGAAGGAAGCAACTCCTCAAATAATGGGAATGGTAAAAAAGGTAGCTCATTTGCTTACTGTAATTAAATAAGTAATAACAAGAAATAAATATAAGTGATGAACTTAAGTAAATTAACACCGGCAGAAGGATCTGTAAAAAATGCTAAAAAACGCATTGGTAGAGGTCAAGGATCAGGAAAAGGCGGAACATCAACAAAAGGGCATAAAGGTGCTCAATCCCGTTCAGGTTACTCTGCGAAAAGAGGATTTGAAGGTGGACAGATGCCATTGCAAAGACGTGTTCCAAAATTTGGATTCAAAAATATTAACCGTGTTGAATATCGTGGAATAAACTTAGATGTTATCCAAGGTTTAGTGGATGACAACAACGTTTCTACTATTGATTTGGCATTTTTAGTTTCTAAAGGATTGGCGCACAAAAACGATAAAGTGAAAGTGCTAGGTCGTGGTGAATTAAAATCAAAAGTAGAAGTGAAAGTTCATGCATTTTCTGCAACTGCAAAAACAGCTATCGAAGCAAAAGGTGGTTCAGCAGTTTCAGTTGAAAAAGCATAATTAAACGCAGTAATACTGTTTTATGAAAAACTTTATAAATACATTAAAAAACATTTGGAAGATTGAAGAATTACGAGGTCGTATCTTCAATACACTTGGATTTGTTTTGATCTACCGTTTGGGTTCGTATATTGTTCTTCCCGGTGTTAATTCCGCAGTGCTATCAGAAGCTAGTAAAACAGCGAATGAAGGTATCGTTGGATTGATTAACATTTTTGCGGGTGGTGCATTTTCCCGTGCTTCTATTTTCGGATTAGGAATTATGCCTTACATCTCTGCATCTATTGTAGTACAGTTGTTAGGAATGGCATTACCTTATTTCAGGAAACTTCAAATGGCAGGTGAAAGCGGCCGTAAGAAGATCAATCAGATTACTCGTTTTTTAACTGTAGGTATCACATTGATGCAAGCACCAGGTTATATTGCAACTCAAATTACAAATAAGGCAGGTGTAGTATCTGATCCAAGTTTCTTCTGGATGGCACAATCGATATTGATCTTGGTTACAGGAACAATGTTCGTAATGTGGTTAGGTGAAAAGATCACTGATAAAGGAATTGGAAATGGTATTTCATTGATCATAATGATCGGTATCATCGCTCGTTTACCTTTTGCATTTTTCTCTGAATTCGCTAACCGTTTAGGTACTGAAGGTGGTGGAGGAGGATTGATCATGTTGTTGATCGAGATCGTTCTTTTATTATTAATTATTGTCGGTTCAATTATGTTAGTTCAGGGAACACGAAAAATTCCTGTTCAATTTGCAAAGAAAATTGTTGGCAGCAAACAATATGGTGGTGTTCGTCAGTATATTCCTTTAAAAGTTAATGCTGCAGGGGTTATGCCGATTATCTTTGCTCAAGCGATTATGTTTATTCCGATCACAATTATTTCTTATTCTAAATCAGATGCATTAACAGGAGTTTTGGGTGCATTGTCAAATCATCATGGATTTTGGTATAATTTAGTTTTTGCCATCATGATCATTGTATTTACATATTTCTATACTGCTATTACTGTTAATCCTAACCAAATGGCTGAAGATATGAAACGTAATGGCGGATTTGTACCGGGAGTTGTTCCTGGTAAAAAAACTGCAGAATTTATTGATGCTGTTATGTCCCGCATTACTTTACCCGGTTCTATTCTATTAGCGATTGTAGCAATTTTACCTGCTTTTGCTGTGTTGTTGAATGTTGAACAAGGGTTTGCCCAATTCTTTGGAGGTACATCTCTATTGATTTTGGTGGGTGTTGTGTTGGATACTTTACAGCAAATTGAAAGTCATTTATTGATGCGTCATTATGATGGTTTGATGAAAACCGGAAGAATAAAAGGTCGCTCTTCAATGAGTATGACATCAGCATAATATGAGATAAAGGAGGAAGAAACGTGTCGAAAGCCTTGTATTATAAAACGAAAGAAGAGATTGAGTTATTAAGAGAAAGTTCTTTACTTGTTGGAAAAACTTTAGCCGAAGTA
Organism: Bacteroidota bacterium; assembly: GCA_026391935.1. GTDB lineage: Bacteria > Bacteroidota > Bacteroidia > 2-12-FULL-35-15 > 2-12-FULL-35-15 > 2-12-FULL-35-15. The sequence goes on from JAPLDC010000524.1 coordinate 4,042, forward strand.
GCAAAAGTTATTAAACCCGGAATTACGACCTTATCACTAGATAAAGTTGCTTACGAGTTTATTAACGATAACAAAGCGATTCCCGCTTTTTTAAATTATAGTGGCTTTCCTAACTCATTGTGTATTTCTGTAAATTCACAAGTAGTGCACGGAATACCTGGAAAGTATGAATTAAAAGATGGTGATATCGTTTCAGTAGATTGTGGAGTTGTAAAAAATAAATTTTTTGGTGACTCAGCATATACATTTACAGTCGGTGAAGTAAAACCTGAGATCCTGGATCTTTTAAGGGTGACGAAAGAAAGCCTTTATAAGGGAATTGAAATGGCAATTGTTGGAAAGCGTTTAGGTGATATTGGTGATGCTGTTCAAACTCATGCTGAAAAAAACGGTTTCTCTGTTGTGCGTGAATTGGTTGGCCATGGTATCGGACATGATCTTCACGAAGCTCCTGAAGTACCAAATTATGGTAAAAGAGGAACAGGTTTGAAATTACAAGAAGGTTTGGTGATCGCAATTGAACCGATGATTAACTTTGGCAAGAAGGCGATTAAACAAGGTAGTGATGGTTGGACAATTACAACTGCTGATAATTTACCTTCAGCACATTTTGAACATACCATTGCAATAGGAGTTAACAAAGCAGATATTTTATCTAGCTTTGATTTTATAGAAGAAGTATTAAAAGGAAGAAAATAAATTTATGGCAAAACAAGCGTCAATCGAGCAAGACGGAACAATTTTAGAGGCATTGTCAAATGCAATGTTTCGCGTTGAGCTTGAAAATGGACATGTGATCACTGCTCACATTTCCGGAAAGATGCGGATGCATTATATAAAGATCTTAACAGGTGATAAAGTGAAAATTGAGATGTCACCTTACGATTTGACAAAAGGAAGAATTTCATACAGATATAAATAATAATTACAAAAATGAAAGTTAGAACATCAATTAAAAAGAGAAGTGTTGACTGCAAAATCGTTCGTAGAAAAGGCGTTTTGTATGTAATCAACAAAAAAAATCCTAAGTTTAAACAAAGACAAGGGTAAAATAAATTTGGAGATTAGTTAATTTGAAATTAGCTAAAATAAGTTCCAAATTGGTTTTCAAATTGACACATTATCAAATTATCAAATTAGAAAAAAATGGCTAGAATTGCAGGTATTGACTTACCAAACAACAAAAGAGGTGAAATCGGTTTAACTTATATTTATGGAATAGGCCGTAGTACTGCTCAAAAAGTTTTGACTGAAGCAGGAATCGACTGGAACACAAAAGTTCAGGACTGGAATGATGATCAGTTAACAGCTATCCGTACTATCCTAAGTGATAAATATAAATTAGAAGGTTCTTTACGTTCTGAAATTCAATTGAACATCAAACGTTTGATGGATATTGGTTCTTATAGAGGTATCCGTCACCGTGTTGGATTGCCTGTTCGTGGTCAGACAACTAAAAATAATGCGCGTACCAGAAAAGGTAAACGTAAAACGGTTGCTAATAAGAAAAAAGTAACTAAATAATCGACCTTGACCCTCCAGGAATATGATGGAGAAAAGGATATTAATTAAATAAAAAAAAGGTTGAGGTCATTTCGTGGTTCTAAGAAAAACACTCCGTATGCTGCTCAGTTAGCTGCTTCTGATTGTGCGAAAGTTGCACATGATGCAGGTTTGAGAAAAGTAAAGGTTTTTGTAAAAGGTCCGGGTGCAGGTCGTGAATCAGCAATTCGTACTCTTGCAGGTGCAGGTATCGAAGTTAGTGAGATCATGGATATCACTCCAATTCCACACAACGGTTGCCGTCCTCCAAAACGCAGAAGAGTATAATAATATAGTTCAACGTTTGAAATTGAACGTTTGAGTTTCGAAGTAAAAAAATAGTTGGCAATTAATAACCAACAACTAACAACAAATAAAAAAATAAAATGGCAAGATACATAGGCCCCAAATCAAGAATAGCAAGAAAATTTAAAGAGCCAATTTTTGGTCCAGATAAAGTTTTAGAAAAAAAGAATTACCCTCCGGGACAACACGGTTTGTCAAAAAAACGTTCAAAACAATCGGAGTATGCTGTTCAGTTGCAAGAAAAACAAAAAGCAAAATATACTTACGGGATTTTAGAGCGTCAGTTTGCTAAGATCTATACTATGGCGCAACGTGCACACGGTGTTACAGGTGAGGTGTTATTGCAATTGATCGAGTCACGTATCGATAACGTAGTTTATCGTATGGGTATTGCTCCAACACGCAGTGGTGCACGTCAATTGGTAGGCCACCGTCACATTACGGTAAATGGGAGTGTAATGAATATCCCTTCTTATATTTTGAAAGCAGGTGATGTTGTTGCAGTTCGTGAGCGTTCAAAAACGTTAGAAGTAATAAACAATAGCATTTCTTCTGCAAGTAACCAGTTTCCTTGGATGGATTTTGATAAATCAACAATGACAGGAAAATTTATTGCTGTTCCTGAAAGAATTCAGATCCCGGAAAATATTAAAGAACAACTTATTGTCGAGTTGTACTCTAAATAATAGAGTTTTTGATAGATTTATTCTATCAATTATTAGACAAATAAAAATAGTATTTAACTAAATAAAATATAACACATGGCAATTTTAGCTTTTCAAAAACCTGATAAGGTGATTATGATTAACTCCAGTGAAACTGAAGGACAATTCGAATTCCGTCCTCTTGAGCCTGGCTATGGTATTACTGTTGGTAATGCTTTAAGAAGAATTTTATTGTCATCTTTAGAAGGTCATGCTATCACTACTATCAAAATAGAAGGTGTTGATCACGAATTTTCTACACTTAAAGGTGTTGCTGAAGATATTACGGAGATCATCTTGAACTTAAAACAAGTTCGTTTCAAAAAACAAATTGAAACAACTGATTTTGAAAAAGTAACTGTAACTGTTACCGGAAAAACTCAATTGACTGCAGGCGATATCGGTAAATTTACTTCAGGATTCCAAGTATTGAATTCTGATCTTGTTATCTGTAACATGGAATCAAATGTTAAATTGAAAATTGAATTAACAATTGATAAAGGTCGAGGTTATGTTCCTGCAGAAGAGAACAAACCTGTAAATGCTCATGCCGGATTAATTCCAATTGACTCTATTTATACTCCAATAAAAAATGTTCAATACAGCATCGAAAATTTCCGTGTTGAACAAAAAACAGATTATGAAAAGTTGATCATGAACATCACTACTGATGGTTCTATTCATCCAAAAGAAGCTTTGAAAGAAGCTGCTAAAATATTAATTCACCACTTCATGTTATTCTCTGATGAGCGTATTACTTTGGATACTGAAGAAAAAATGGCAACTGAAGAGTTTGATGAGACATCATTACACATGCGTCAGTTACTTAAAACTAAATTAGTTGATATGGATCTTTCTGTTCGCGCTTTAAATTGCTTAAAAGCTGCTGACGTTGAAACATTGGCTGACTTAGTATCATTCGCTAAACACGACCTATTAAAGTTCCGTAACTTCGGTAAAAAATCACTTACTGAATTAGAAGACTTAGTTGCTAATAAAGGCTTGACTTTCGGAATGAACTTAGCAAAATATAAATTAGATAAAGAATAAACGGATTTTGGATTAATGGATTTTAGATGTTGGACGTCTAATATCTAACATCTAATATCTAAATACTAAAACAAAAATGAGACACGGAGATAAATTAAACAACTTAGGAAGAAAAACAGCTCACCGCAAAGCGATGTTGGCGAATATGGCTAGCTCTTTAATCCTACACAAACGTATAGCTACAACAGTAGCAAAAGCAAAAGCTTTAAGAATATATGTTGAGCCTCTTTTGACAAAATCAAAAGATGACAGCACTCATTCAAGAAGAACAGTGTTTGCTTATTTAGGAAACAAAGAAGCGGTAGATATGCTTTTCAAAGAAATATCGTCTAAAATCGCTGATCGTCCAGGTGGATATACCAGAATTTTAAAAACTGGTGCTCGTATGGGTGATAATGCTGATATGTGCTTTATTGAACTAGTTGACTACAACGAAAACATGTTAGCTGCTAAAGCTCCTGCTAAAGCTAAAACATCAAGACGTGGTGGTAAAAAGAAATCAACAGATACAACTGCTAAAACAGTTGAGAAATCTGAAGAATCAACAGATGACAGCGCAAAAAGTGAATAATTTGTTAATTGAATATTTTTAATCTTAAAAAGGATAAAGTAATTTTGCTTTATCCTTTTTTTATGACCTTTCTTTAAAGAAAACTATGAAATATACACCTAAAGCTCCCGCAATTTTATTACTTGAAGATGGAAAAATATTTCACGGAAAAGCTGCCGGAAAGGTTGGTACTGCAACCGGAGAAATTTGTTTTAACACAGGGATGACCGGGTATCAGGAGATCTTTACAGATCCTTCTTATTTCGGACAGATCATAGTAACAACCAATGTTCATATTGGTAACTATGGAGTGAATAATGATGAAGTAGAATCAGATTCTATAAAAATAGCTGGATTGGTATGTAAGCAGTTTAATGAATTCCACTCTCGTAAACATTCAGATGGTTCTTTAAAGGACTATTTTCTTAACGGGAATATAGTTGCTATTTCAGATGTGGATACGCGCGCAATTGTGCGTTATATCCGTGATAAAGGAGCAATGAACTGTATTATTTCATCAGATGAGTTGAATGTGGAAGTGTTGAAAGAAAAACTTTCGAAAGTGCCTTCCATGGCTGGATTAGAGCTGTCATCAAAAGTAAGTACTACAAAACCTTATTTTGTCGGAGACCCTAATTCTGATTATACGATGGATTTATGATATCCAACGGTCCTGGGGATCCTTCAGTGATGAAAGAGGAAATGGCTACTATCAAAAAAATAATTAATTCCGGTATCCCAACATTCGGTATATGTTTGGGACATCAACTAATTGCAGAAGCATCTGGTATTCCTACTTTTAAAATGCATAAAGGACATAGAGGAATAAATCAGCCTGTAAAAAATCTCATCACCGGAAAAAGCGAGATTACATCTCAAAATCACGGTTTCAGTGTAAAAGCGGAAGATGTAGCGAAAGTAAAAAATATGGAAGTGACACATATAAATTTAAATGACGAGACTATAGAAGGATTACGTTATACCGACAGAAACGTATTCTCCGTACAATACCATCCTGAAGCTTGCCCTGGGCCTTATGATGCACGATATTTATTTGATGATTTTATTACGATGATTTCATCCGTAAAAAAGAAAGAAAAGAAATCTGCAGTAACAGCATAATCTGTTTTTAAAAAGCTAGATCTATTTTTCTGGTAGATATACGTACAATCCCGCTTTCTCATTTTGTGTATTCTCGCAGGAAATAAATAACCTGTTTAAACTTTGATAGGCAATGCCCTCTGTTTTCCAATTCCCTTTATGTTTCCCGATCTCGATCCTTGTTTTTGTTCCTTCGAAAAAATCTTCATTCTTAAAATCATTCATTATCCATAGAAAAGAATTGATGGTAGAAGGCATATAGCCAATTAATGCCAATTGGTGTATTGATGAATTATAGCTGGCTCCGCAAATTCTTCCTCGCGAATTAAATTCTGAATACGGACTTATTAAATAAGTGCCGGGAGTTTTTGAAAGCTTGTAAACTCTTGTTTTATTATCACCTCGGTCTTTGGAAAATAAGTACAAATAATTTTCTATAGAAATAATTGACTCGCAATCGAAATCATTTTTATTATTTGATATAAATTTTTTTTGATCGGAATAAGAAAAATAAATGACTTCCGCTTTTACATGTGCTATTGGTAAATCGGAAATAGATTTTTTATCGATGATCAATATTTTCAAATCTGTCC
>JAPLDC010000250.1 GCA_026391935.1 Bacteroidota bacterium
TGGGGGATGAATTGTGTCCCCCTTCGAAGGGGGCTGGGGGATGAATCATTCTTCCAATTTTTCACTCAGTAAATTATTTTTAAAATATTTTAAAGTATTCTGATTTTTCAATCGTCTTTATAATCAAACATGGCTGAACAAACGCAATATTCTGTCGATAGTCTGGCAAAAGACGAATCTCTGACCAACACAATAAAAAAGGAAAGAGGCAAGCTTTTATCTTTCATCAGCAACCGTACACCTACTATAGAGGATGCCGAAGATATCCTGCAGGATGTCTTCTACGAACTGGTGCAAAGCGAGATCATCGAAAATACTGCAGCATGGCTTTACAGAGTCGCGAGAAACAAGATCACGGATTGGTATCGCAAAATGAAACCAGACAGGCTGGATGATATATCTTTCAACCATTCAGATGACGATGAAGCGCTTTTACTTTCAGACATCATTCCATCAATGGAAACAACGGCCGACAAACAGATCTTGTTAAAGCTAATATCAGAAGTATTAGCCGATACACTTGAAGAATTGCCGGAAAACCAAAGAGAGGTTTTTGTACTTCATGAAATTGATGGAAAAAGTTTGAAAAAAATTGCCGAACAAACCAATACCGGAATTAAAACCGTTATTTCCAGAAAGCGATATGCAGTTATGTATTTACAAGAACGTTTGCGCAGCTTGTATGAAGAATTATTAAACAATTAAAAAAATTAAAATCATGAAAAATAAATTCAAATTCCTAATGGGAATAAAAATAATAGCAGGTATCATATTTTTTGTTTTACTTTTTGGTTTCGGTACAATGCATTTATGGAATTGGTTAGTGCCCGTTCTTTTTCACGGACCGATCATCACATTTTGCCAGGCGATCGGATTATTGATCTTGTCTAAGATCTTATTCGGAGGATTCGGACGTAAGTTTGGGAAAGGCGGACATTGCGGGAATGGTCACAGTCAATGGAAATACAGGATGCATGAACGATTTGGGAATATGAGCCCGGAAGAAAAAGAACAATTTAAACAACGTTTTAAAAATTCTTGCAGAAGTAAAAATTGGATGAAAGAAGAAAATAGTACTTCTGAAAATTTATAATTGACGTATTTTATAATGTAAGTAAAAAGCGATCTCACAAAAGAAAGTGAGACCGCTTTTTTATTTCATCACCATCGCATCAACTGATCTTTACTAAACGTCCATTCAGGAGTTTTCAGATCACCATCGAAATTAACGCTATACCAAGGACTGATACCGGCATTCGTAAAGTTTTTAAGAATATGGATTTCCTGAGCAGGCATATAACTTTGTTGGATCATGAATAATTTTTCTTTGGTATCGGGATTTTCACAAACATCAATCACCAAAACGGCATGCCCCGGAAAACCACCTAAAATAAATACATCACCAATCTGAATCCACTTTATATCTGATACTTTTTTTAGTTCTTTACTCAAAGAAGATGTTCCGGCATAATTAAATATCGTATTTATATAACTTTTAAATGTTTTATACGAATCGTCCTTTGTCGCACTTTTTGTCCAGGTAACACTATTTCCTTTAATAACTGTGCGGTAACCTTCGCTCCATTTTTGAAACCCTATTGTATTTCCACTTGTAAAATTGAAATGTAAATTTTCATACTCTTTTATTGAATACAGATATTCTGCACGCATACGAATAACAGCATCAGCACATTGTTGAATATCCGTATTCCCAACATCGATATCCAACACAGCAGCATGACCGCTCTGATAGCCCTTTAACTCTCCATTATACAAATGCACATCGGGATTGCCGGGTTTTAACATCAGATAACGAAGCCAATCGGCAAAGGTGCCTTCAATTGCCTCTACTCTTTTAAATCCTTTGGGAACAGCAATACGATTTACAATTGCATTTTTAATGTCGTAATTAGTTTGCCAGGAATATTTATTGGTAGTGGTTAATTTTATTTCAGCCGGCAATTGTGAAAGTAAAATATCAGAAGTCTGTGAATCTGCCTTTGAGTGGTTGCAAGCTTCAAAGAAAAATACACAGATCAAAATAAATAATAGACGCAGTGAACGCATTTATTCCTTTTCTATATGACGATTCAAAAGCTGTTTATGAGATCTGTAAACAGCATAACTCAGCGAAAATTGAAACACCCCAAAATTAATTTGATTCTTTTGAAAAAAAGTAGAAGTTGAAATAGTATATCTACTTGTCAAAGAAAAATTTTCATTCAGATCGATCTCTACACCTGCTAAAAATCCATAATCAGCAGACTTTAAATTATTATAAGGTTTAATATTTACGCCAGTATTTGAATTTGGATCTATGACAATAACCTTTGAATTTGTGAATGTTGAATATTGAGCTCCTAAATTGAATCTGATATTATCGCTCAATTTATATTGCAGATAGAGCGGAACATCAATATAAAAATAACGGTACTTTATAATTGGCGATTCATTCTTAAATGCTTTTCCGGTGTATAAAGCCTCCAGCCCAACATTTAGATGATCTGAAACAACAACGGTATAAACAAATCCTGCGCTGAATAAAATTGCAGGTTTGTATTTTATCGAATCTTTAATCAAATTAGAACTAGTCATGCCTGCTGTAAAAGAAAAGGTGGACGATTCTTTATTTGAATACACCTGGGAGTATACTTTAAAAGAAAAAAGGCATAAAAAGATTATTGAAATGCCTAATTTTGAAAATTTAGGAAGAGCCATAAATTTATTTGACAGAAATTTTCACAGTATAGCTGCCGGTATTACTAGCACTATATACGGTTTCATACACTGACACAAATAACAAACCGCTTGCGGATGCTACACCATTGAATTGGGCTCCTGCTTTCAACATTTGGGAAGACGTTTCTCCAATTTTATAAACAACATTGCCATAAGTCGGATATGTATTCCCAGCATTATAGTCGCCTTCATAATCGGTGATAGCTGCAGCTGTTGAACCAGCGATTGATCCGTCAGGCTTATATTTACTTCCGGATAAACTGGCAAATGTGATTTCACCAGATGCAGTGATATTTATTTTTTGCCCTTGTTTCACCATTATCCCAGTTTTTAACCAACCACCATCCGTATTTGAGCTAATATGTTTAGACCCCAATAATTTAAATGTCATATCTCCACTTCCATTGTCTCCAGAAAATAGTACATCGATATGTTTAATTTTTTCTTTGGGAATACTTAATGTTCCATATTCCGTTTTCAGGTCAAGCTTAGTAAACTCATAAGTTCCACCCATGGTATATTCATAATCGATAGATACCACATCCTTATCGGAAATATCATTTCCCACATTATACTTTGACTGTAATTCAGAAAGTGCAGCATCAGCAGTATAATCAACATAAGTAGAAGGCTCATACTTGGCAGAATAGATAAATTCAGAAATTGCCGGAATAGCTTTAATATCCATTTTTATCAATTCATCATAAGAAGTTTTTCTCAGTTGTTCATTTGAGTTTGATAATTGTTTTATCAGATTGGCTACCTTATCATTTACTGTCTTGTCGCTGCTAATCCCAAGATCCAAGGCAGTTACATTTTTAATCGGAATTTCTAATTTTCCATATGCGGTGCTAAGAGATACACTCGAGATTTTGGATGTTCCACTAACAAGGTTTCCATCACGTAAGGTTAATTTTAATTCAACTTCATTTTGTGCATGAACATTAAATGCAAAAAGTGCGATTGCCAATACTCCAAATATTTTTTTCATTTTGCTATATTTATTGAGGTTGAACTTCTGTATCTTTTAAAAATTCATTTTCAGTAATTGGCACTTCGTCTCTAAAGAAATAGATCGGTCCGAAACCTGTTTCTTTCTTAACATACAAATGTCCTTCGCTACCTCTGATTACAATTCTTCGCGTTACTTTCGCATTCTTTTCATTTACAGTTTCCTCCGTAATTCCTTCAGGGTATTTTTTTACCAATTCATTTCTGAAATCATCTTTGTTAGCAGTTGTGGTGGTTGTGGTGGTTGTATTTTTCTTTTTCAGCAACACATCAATTTCTGCCACTTTATCTTTCGGATATTGTTCTGTTGGTTTTACTAAAGAAGCGTCTAAATAGCGACTTTTAGCCGATTTATAATCTTTCAAAGTGAGCAACTTGTCAGCCTTTGTAATTATGTCTAAATATTGCGCATCTTTTTCTTTCAATTTGGCTAATCCATCAACAGTAGCATTAATTTCTTTTAACTTATTTGTTGGGTATGGTTCGTTTGGTTTTATTGCCTGCGCCTCTTTGTAGGCTAATATTGCATTCTTATAATCTTCTTTGGCAAGAATGCCATCAGCTTTAGCGATTACTGCCTCGTATTTTCCTTGAAGCGCTTGCGATTTTGCCAGGTCCCCTAAAAACGAATTCACTTTCACCAATTGATCTTTCGGATACTGCTCAGATGATTTTAATGCAGAGGCTTCTGTGTATGAAATTTTTGCAGCTGCATAATCTTTGGCAGTGTAATCACCATCAGCTTTTGCTAATGCCACTTTATATTTCTCCTCCAACTCTTTAGCACCAGATTCTTTTGCAATTAAAGCATCAATCACTGCTATTTTATCTTTCGGATATTTTTCAGCAGCCTTTAAAACCAATGCATCATTAAAAGCAACTTTTGCAGCTTCATAATTTTTTGAAGAAAAAGCGGCATCACCTTTTGCAATGGCTGCAGTATACTTGCTGTTTAATTCCTTTGATGCAGCATCTTTATTTGCAAGCTCATCTTGTATTTTTTCAATCTCAGCTATTTTATCCTTTGGATATTGCTCTGTAGATTTTACTCCCAAAGCCTCGTTATAAGAAGCTTTTGCAGCATCGTACGTCTTAGCTTTTAAGGCTGCATCAGCTTTAGCAATCGCTGATTTATATTTCGCATCAAGCGCTTGACGATCTTTTTCAGCAGAAGCTGCATTTAATAATGATTCAATTTCTGAAATTTTATCCGAAGGATATTGCTCTCCGGGTTTTACTCCTAAGGCATCATTATACGCTGTTTTTGCAGCAGCATAGGTTTTCAATTTAAAGGCCGCATCACCTTTCGCAATTGCCGCTTTGTATTTTGTTTCTACCTCTTTTTCTCTAGCTAATCGAGCTTTCTCAGCTGCATCATTGGACATCAAACCATCAAGTTCAGCCAACTTATCCTTTGGATATTGTTCTGCTGATTTTAATGCCAATGCATCGGTATAAGCTGTTTTTGCAACGGCATACGTTTTTGCAGCAAGAGCTGCATCTCCTTTTGAAATAGCTGCATTGTATTTCGCTTCTAACTCTTTTCCTTTGTTCGCAGCAGCTAATTCAGCCAATGCTTTTTCTACGTCTGCCAATTTATCTTTCGGATATTGTTCTGATGGCTTTAAAGCTAATGCAGCATTGTATTGCGTTTTTGCTAAAGCATAATCCTTCGAGTTCAATCCGGCATCTCCCTTTGA
>JAPLDC010000008.1 GCA_026391935.1 Bacteroidota bacterium
GTTATCATTTACGCTTCTGTCGGTAAGCAATTGAAAATCCTGAAAAACGATCCCTAATTTCCTTCTTAAAAATGGGATTTCTTTCCGCTTGATACTTTTCAGATCAAATCCGGCAACAGTTCCGCTTCCTTCTGTCAGATCAAGGTCGGCATATAATGTTTTTAGTAAACTGCTTTTTCCACTTCCCGTTTTCCCAATCAGATATACAAATTCTCCTTTATCGATGTTGATAGTCACATTGGTAAGGACCAGATTATACTTTTGAAAAATGGAAACATTATTTAAGGTGATGATCGTATCGAGTGCCATTTTTGACCTGTTTTGCCTGTCACCTTCCTGCACACAAATTTGCGCATATAATGACAGGCTGAAATTAGATTATTCACGAAAATTACTTCATAGGATGATAAGCAATTGCCATTTGAGTACAATACTTTCAACACTAGTGCGTTAATAACTTCCAAATACCTCAACACTTCATGCTGCTATCCTTACTAATTTTACGGTTGTCATCTATTAATCTAAATAATGAACAAGTTAAAAGGGGTTGTATTATCGGTTGTATTGTTTCTTTCGGTTTCTGTTTTTGCGCAAAAAACAGTTCAGGCTACGCATGAAGATTCGGAATTTAAAACAGGAATCGAGCTTTTTCAGAAAGAGAAATATGGGGCTGCTCAAAAAAGTTTTGTAAAAATAATTGAATCTCACAAAGATCCTCAATCACTCATTCGCATTGATGCGGAATATTATAATGCAATATGTGCGATCGAATTATTCAACAAGGATGGCGAATTGTATCTCAAAGAGTTTGTGATTGATCATCCTGAAAGTCCGAAAGTTAAAGCAGCCTATTTCTACCTTGGGAAATACGACTATCGCAAGAAAAAATACAAAGAAGCAATCGATTGGTTTGCAAAAGTGGACATCTACGATCTTACCACAGAAGAACTTGCAGAGTATTATTTTAAGAGAGGGTATAGCTTTTTTGAATCGGAAAAATTGACGGAGGCGAAAAAGGTTTTTTATGAAATAAAGGATGTAGACAATAAATATGCGGCAGCAGCAAAATATTATTATGCTCATATTTTGTATGGTGAAAAAAATTATGAAACAGCATTGCCTGATTTTCTAAAGCTGCAAACAAATGAAACTTTTGGACCGATCGTTCCTTATTACATCGCGCAAATTTATTTCCTTGAAGGCAAGTATGAATCTGTAATTAGCTATGCTCCAGCCTTGCTGGATTCTGCTATTACCAAGCGAATTCCTGAGATCGCTAAAATTATTGGCGAGTCGTATTATCGTACCTCGAAATACAAAGAAGCAATTCCTTATTTAAAGAAGCATGAGAAAGCTTCCGGAGCACTTTCCCGAAAAGATAATTATCAACTTGGTTTCGCGAATTATAAAGTAAATGAATATGAAGAAGCTGTCAACTACTTTATAAAAATTGGAAATATTGATGATTCCTTGGAGCAAAGCGCCTTCTATCATATGGCGGATTGTTATATAAAAACCGATAGTAAACAAAATGCCCTTAATGCTTTTGGATTGGCTTCTAAATTGGAATTCGACAAAACGATTCAGGAGGAGGCATTGTATAATTACGCAAAATTAGCCTATGAGCTGGCCTTTAATCCATACAATGAAGCCATCAGGGCATTTCAAAAATACATTAAAGATTTCCCGAATGCTTCCCATGTGGATGAGGCATATACTTATTTGGCGAATGTGTTTATCACTACGAAAAGTTATAAGGATGCTTTGGAAGCCATTGAAAGTATAAAAGTTCTTACTCCAGAATTAAAACAGGCGCATCAGAAAGTAGCCTATTATCGAGGTGTTGATCTGTTCAATAACATGGAATATGCAGATGCGATAAAATCGTTTGATAAATCAAACACTTATTTGTTTGATAAGAACATTCGTGCAAATGCGATCTACTGGAAGGCTGAATCTTATTACCGTTTGAAGCAATATCCGGATGCGGTGGATTTTTATCTTGATTATATTGCGGAGCCGGGAGCAATCGGTAAATCGGAATTGAGTGAAGCAAATTATAATATCGGATACTCATATTATAAATTGAAAGATTATACGAACAGTAATTTGTGGTTCAGAAAATTTGTAACATTCAAGCCGATGGCGAATGCAAAGAAGATCAATGATGCATACAACCGTATCGGTGACGGTTATTTTATGCAGCGTGATTTTGAAAATGCGATTGAGTATTACGATCTTTCCTATAAAATGAAATTGATAGATGCTGATTATGCTTTGTTTCAGAAGGCGTTGGCGAATGGTGTTCAGAAAAAATATGCAGCTAAAATTTCGGACATGAGTGCTTTCATCGAGAATTATCCAAAATCGCCATACCTTCAAAAAGCAAAATTTGAATTGGCACAAACGTATTATACAAATAATCAAAACGATCTGGCATTAAATAACTTTAAGATGTTTATTGATGACTATCCTAACAGTGCTTATGTGAATGTGAGTTTGAGTAAGATAGGTTTGATATACTATGCAAAGAAAGACGATGAAAAAGCCTTGTATTATTTTGATAAATTAATTAAACGCGATAGGAAATCAGCAGAAGCAAATGAAGCGCTCACAACAGTTAAGGCGATCTATACAGCGAAAGGTGACCCGATGGAGCTGGAGAATATATTGAAATCGTATGGAGCATTTATTCCGCAGGGAGAACTGGATTCTCTTACCTACAATAATGGAAAGAACCATTATATGGATCAGGATTGTAAAAGTGTGGTTAGTGATTTCGAAAAATATATATCAAAATTTCCTGATGGTATATTTATTACGCAGGCTAATTTTTACAAAGCAG
>JAPLDC010000360.1 GCA_026391935.1 Bacteroidota bacterium
GAGACCAGGAGTTTGGTTAGGCAGTCTCCGCTTGTTAATAAATGGAGGCTCTTCCATCAAACATTCTGCAATTCCAAATTAAATATGAATTTAAATGATCGAAAAGTAATCTGTATAAATAATTTTTCTTTTTGATATCGAAATAACATGCTTCTATACATTGTTAAACGTATTTTAATTTTCATTCCCACCCTTATTGTCATTACGCTTTTAGGATTTATAATTAGTGTAAATGCTCCCGGAGATCCTGTTGAACGAATGGTATCTTCCTCTCAGAATAATGGCGAACAGGCTGCCCAATCGATCAGTCAGAAAGAACAAAAGAAATTCTGGTGTTCTAAATTAGGTTTAGATCTTCCAGTCTTTTATTTTTCTTTAACATCTTTTGCTCACCCCGATACGTTGTATAAAATATATGATAAGAATGAAAGAGATGCGCTGGACCGTTTAATTTCTAAATACGGCAATTGGCAAGATATCCAAAAATATTACTCTTCACCAATTCGATTTAATGAGCTTCAACTTGTTTTTGTAGCGGATAGCAATCTGTTAAAACAATATGATAAAAATGTAGTTTTAGAAACGATGAATCAACTAAGATTTGAATCAGCCGCCTTAAAAGCTTCTTATGAATCCTCTTTTATTGAAGCAAAGAATATCAAGATCTCAAATTTAATTTCTTCCTATCCTTTTTTATCTTCACTGAAACCGGCATTCGAACAAGTAAAACAAAATTATTATTCAATAGAAAAAAGATCTAGCACTTGGAAAATTTATGTTCCAAGGATCGCTTTTTATGGATTTAAAAATCAATACCATCGTTGGTTGTTTGGTGATGGAGGGAAATTTTCAAAAGGATTATTATTTCATGGTGATTTTGGGACATCCTATGTTACGCATCAACCTATTGCCGATGTTATATATTCAAAGGTTGGCTGGTCTCTTTTCTTTTCTATGCTATCTGTTCTGTTAGCTTATTTAGTCAGTATCCCAATCGGAATAAAAGCCGCAGCAAACAGAGGAGGACGTTTTGATAAAATATCCTCACTCGTTTTATTTTTACTTTATTCCATGCCTTCATTTTGGTTGGCCACCTTATTAATAATGACTTTTGCGAATACAGATGTATTGCATTGGTTGCCTGCATCAGGCGTAAAGCCTGCACTGGGGTATCCAGAAGGAGCATCTTTCTTTGAAATGATGAAAATATCTTTTCCATATATTATTCTTCCTGCAATTTGTTATACCTATAGTTCCTTTGCTTTTTTATCCCGTACTATGCGAGTTTCAATGATCGAGATTGTGAACCAGGATTATATCCGGACTGCCAAAGCAAAAGGATTGACGGAGAATAAAGTGATTTGGAAACATGGATTTAGAAATGCATTGTTGCCAATTATAACAGTATTTGCAAATGTTTTTCCGGCTGCTATCGGTGGCTCTGTGATCATCGAGAGTATTTTTACAATTCCCGGAATGGGCTCCGAAACGATTTATGCAATTCAAAATAATAATTACCCGATGATTATTGCTGTTCTTACTATCACAGGTTTTCTAACGCTTATCGGGTATTTGATCTCAGATATTTTATATGCGATTGTTGATCCTAGAATTTCTTTTAAATAGTGGAAGAGAAAAAATCACATATAGAAAATGAAAAAATAGAGCTCGGATCTGAAAAAGATTTTAGCTTCAGAAAATATGCCTGGCGACAATTCAAAAAAAATAAACTTGCCTATTACTCCTTCCGAATTTTAATTTTTCTAATTATTTTGGCTGTCATTTCACCTGTAATAGCTACGGATGAGCCCTTATATTGCAAATACAAAGGGGTGAATATGTTTCCTGCACTTTCATTTAATAATACTTGTGAAATTAAAAATGTGGATGGATCTTCTGAAAAAATTCAATATGATATAACCGATTGGAAACGATTAGATGCGACCACTATTATTTTTGCTCCGGTAGCATACGCGGCGAATAAAACAGATTATGATAATGCCGATTATGTCTCACCTGGTGGAGGTCAGGTATTTAAAGATAAAGAGGGTAAATTATTAAAAATGCCAATTAAGTTCAGGCATTGGTTGGGAACCGGCAAAGCGGGTGAAGATGTGCTTTCCGGATTAATAAATGGAACACGTATTTCTTTGTCGATTGGGATTTTATCTATGGTTATTGCATCATTTTTAGGGATCCTTTTGGGTGCCTTAGCGGGTTATTTTGGTGATCATAAATTACAAACTACCAGAGGTTCTTTTTGGACAATGGCAATTG
>JAPLDC010000433.1 GCA_026391935.1 Bacteroidota bacterium
AGGAATATTTCCCTCTAAAATATCTGTAAAAACAGTCATTGACGTTTTATTAAAAAATATCTCAGTGTTTCCGGTGCGTAAGTCGCACCAATCGTAAAAAACAAAATTATCATTTAATGATATCCCTATAAAATCATTTCCTTTTTGGATATTAATAAAAGGTGATGGCGCAGAACTGATCTTATAATTTGGCTTAAATGTGGATCCTCCATCAATGGAAACAGTAGAAAATATTTCAAAAGAAGAAGAAGATGTTCCACCGGTATTTCTTCTGTCACGCCAGGCAACACCATATTTTCCTGTTGTTGAAAATCCTGCCCAACACATATCTTGTCCCACTCCATTCGACAAGGCATCATCATTTAACCTCACCGGAACAGAAGTCCACGCATTACCTCCATCATTTGAATGAACACTTAAAATATCGGGGTCACCATTTCGCTGATCTGTAAAAGTAAAAATAATATTTCCGGCTATAGTGGGATTAGCACTCAAAACAATACTTCCTTGATAAAGTGTATCTGTAATTGCAGATCCGGCAACAGGATAACCTATAATGTGCGGAACAAAACTTACGCCACCATCAGTAGATTTCAAGCAGATCATCCGTGCAAATGAACTAGAAGGCGGATCGTATGACAAATATCCAATGTAAAAACTTCCATCGGCACCAACAGTTGGAGCACCCATAGTATTGGTAATTAAATTACTCGGAATGCTATCATCCACTAAAGTTTGACTACTCCAAGTTGAACCATTATCTGAAGAATATTTCATCCAAACATGATGGGGCATCGCTCCTGATTCAACACTTTTTGTAACTACATATAATCTTCCATCATAAACACCTCCGCTATTATCAACAACTATCCATGGTCTGTCAATTGGTTTATCCGGAGTTGCAAGTCCGTTAAACGCTTTCACTCTTGCACCCCAAGTTGCACCTCCATCCAATGATTTTGTAACCATCACATAACCGGAGTCTTGAGCGGCAGAATAATTCACGTAACTCATAAATACATTTCCTGCATTGTTGAATGTTAAGGACACATCCGCCATTAGAAATGTTGGATGCAAATTCGGGATGGTTGTTGGAGTCGTCCAGGTAAGCCCTCCATCAATGGAATAATTTGTTCCAATAACGAGCGTGATCCCAGATACTCTCATCCAGGCAGCAACAATATTATTGGGATTAGTTGGATTCACGGCAATATAGGGCTCTGTATCCCAACTTGTTGAATTTGAAATATTAGTATTCGTTTGTGAAAAACAAATTGTCGTCAAGAAAATGAATAGTGCAAACAGAATCTTTTTCATTTCATTTCAATATTAATACATTTTCATTTTTTGTTTTGAATACGCTTTCTCAAAAACACATCCGCCTCAATTTTATTAAGAATTGAGGCGGAGAATTATTTATTAATAAATACTTATTCTAATTTTTGTAACCAAACATCAGGGTATTCAACCTTAAATTTCTTTTGTTCTGATTCAGCATCTGCTTGTTTATCAAATTTATTTGCAGCTACATAATATACTTTTGTTTTATGATTTTGAACTATCTGAGTTTTGTTATATCCTTTAATAATGTTTGCATCTCTAAACTTAGATGCGTTATCCTTACTACTGAATGTTCCAATAACAACATAGAAACCAGCACCCATGGTCATTCCATTATCATCTACGAAATCGCTGCTTGAACCTGTACGCATCAAACTCTCCGTTAAACTTTCCGGCTTTTCAGGTGTTGCAACTGAAGCGCCACTTGATTTTAATTTAGCTAACTCCTCTTTCAACCTTTGGATTTCAACTTCACTAGTATCCGTTTTAGCTTTTAACTTAGCCATTAATTCATCATTAAGAGCATCTTTTGGATCATCAACTTTTGCGACAACTTCTTCAGCTTTTTCTCCACCAAATGTGTAGCTTAATAAAAATTCAGATGTGGACCCTGTATATGATTTCACTTTCCCAACTCCCAGGTCATATGCATATCCAACTGCAAGATTTTTATAACGTACTCCGCCACTTATCGCAACAGCATAATTGCTATGGTAAGTAATTCCTAGCCAGCCGAATTTTTTCCAATCTCCAATAACATTTACATCGTATTGAAAAACAGAACCTGTTGCATAACGGACCATGATAAGCGGATAAACAGTAATCTCTTTTTCCTTCACCACATCAAATACATATTTTACAGATCCTTGGTAATGACGAGCAAAAGTGTAAAGACTACTTTCATTATCTGTCTTTTTATAACGGATCTTATTTCCCAATATTTGTGGAGCACAAAAACCTACCTCTAATTTTTTCCAAGTATAACCTAATCCGAAATCCGCTGAAAACGCTGTTTTACTTTGCGATTCATTAAATAAGTAGGGATCATTTACATCTCTAACAACAGCTTTTGAAAAATCGATCTTATTATTTATTACTCCCAAAGCCAACCCGAAAAATAAATTATTATCATCATTCACTTTTAGCTTGTATGAGTAATTTGCAAATGCACCAACGCGACTTGTAATATCTGTAACATCAGAATATAAATTCAATCCCAATCCAATATTCTTTGCTTCAATAGGTGAGTCAAGTGTTAAATAACTTGTTTGCGGAGCACCTTGAATACCTGTCCATTGAGAACGATGGGTTAAAAATGCATTCACACGATCATGATTTCCTGTAAACGCAGGATTCGTAACAAATGGGTTTGCATAATACTGACTGCTGAAAGGAACTTGTTGTGCTATGGTTGTTCCTGTTATCAAAATAAAAGCAGATGATATAATTAAATTCCTCATAGGATGTAATTTTAAATTTTTCATTTTCTGTTTGATATCTTTAGTACACGAATTATTTAGTGCCTTCTTTTAATATAGTAATGGCTCCTTTATAGATCTTCTCATCATTTTCAAATTTGATGATATAGTAGTATGTACCGTCAGGTAATCCTTTTCCATATTTATTTGAACCGTCCCAATTATTATCGTAAGCATCAGACTTAAAGACTTCTTGTCCTTCACGATTCACAACCACAACTTTCGTATTCGGATAATTTTCAATATTCTGAATGATCCATCTATCATTATATCCATCATCATTTGGAGTCATCATGTTAGAGATCGTTACATTATAATCTATTAGAACAGTAATTGTCATTGTATCAATATCTGTACACCCATTAATATCCGTACCTGTCAACGTATACATTGTAGTCGTAGTAGGACCGGCTGTAGGATCAGAAATGGAAGCATTCGTCAACCCTGTATTTGGAAACCATGCCCAAGTGATGATTCCTGCACCGGAACCAACAATATCAACTGTGCTACCCAGACTAAGATTAATGTCAGGTCCGGCAGAAACGGAAGGTGAAGGATAGACAATTGTTGAAACCGAATCCATTGCCGAACATCCTGTTAGTGTATCATTTATTGTAAGCACATAATTTCCTGCTGCCATCACTGTAATGCTTTGAATAGTGTCTGTTGTGCTCCACAAATAAGAATATCCACCAATTGCTGCGCTCAACATCACAGAATCTCCGGCACAAAATTGAAGCGGTCCACTTGCAGTAATAGTTGAAGGAGGCAATGGATTTACTAAAACATTTACAGTTGCAGTATCCAAACATCCTTTGTCAGAAGTTAATAATAAACTTGAAATAAATGTACCTGCTGTTGCATACAGGTGTGTAGGATTTGTAGACATAGAATTATTTCCATCTGCAAAATCCCATTGGTTGAATTGAATGAATCCCGAATTAATTGTTGATGTATTTGTAAATGTTGTGAAATTACCAAAACAAACTGTATCAGCGCTATACACTGCAACAGGTTTTGGATAAACTATAACTGTTGAAGATGCTGAAGATATTGGAGCACAAACACCACTTTGAACAAGCACTAAATACCATGTTGTATCGATAAGGTTTAAATATGTTTGTGAAGCTGTGACGTTTACAATAGGACTCCATGTCAATCCTCCATCAATAGATGATTGCCAATTTAAGATCGATCCAACATAACCTGTCAAATTTAATGTTCCGGAATTTGCTCCTTCGCAACCCGGGACAGCACCACTAATTGTTCCTCCGACTGAAACAGGATTTACAGTTATTGTTGCACTAAATGAAGTATCTGCATTACAAATCCCGCTCTTCACATTTGCATGATACATTGTAGTAACACTTAAATTATTGTAGATCAACGAATCTGTACTATTAGAAATCGGTGTCCAAGTGAAACCACCATCAACTGATGACTCCCACCCTGTAATTGTTCCGATGTAACCAGCTAAATGCAACGTTCCATTGTTTGCCCCAGAGCATACAGTATCACTGATCGATACTATACCACCAATAGTTTTGGGATTCACATTAATAATTCCAATGGAAGACGTATCATTTCCACAAGTTCCGCTAGAAATAATTGCTCTGAACCAAGTTGAATCTAATAAATTGGTATAGGATTGTGTTGTAGTGATGTTTGCAATGTTTGACCATGTCAAGCCACCATCTGTTGAAGATTCCCAATTAGAAACAGTTCCAATATTTCCTGTCAAGGTTAATGTTCCGCTATTGATAGTATCACAAACAGTTGTTCCACCAGTAATTAATCCCCCTACCGCTTTTGGATCTACAGTAATAGAATCGATGTTCGAAATCGTACCCAGACAAACACCACTATTTACAAACGCTCTGTAATAAGTAGATATATTTAAATTTAAATAAGATTGTGATGCGGTTGTATTAGAAAGTGCAAACCAGGTTACTCCATCTGTTGAAGTTTCCCAATTTATGATCGTTCCTAAATAACCAACAAGATTTAAAGTGCCGGCATTTGCTCCGGCACAAACTGTGTCACTAGCAGAAAGTGTTCCGGCAATTGGAGGAGCATCTATAACAATTGTTGCTGTTAATGATGTATCGTTTGAGCAAACCCCACTTGCTACAATAACACGATAAATAGTTGTTGATAATATATTTAAATAATTTAGATTCGCCGTTGTATTAGCTATGGTCGTCCAGGTTGTTCCGCCATCAATTGAAGATTGCCATGATTGAATAGAACCAACGTATCCAAACAAATCCAGTGTACCAGTATTTGCGCCACCACAAGCTGTTGTTCCACCTGAAATAGTTCCACCAACAGAAACGGGATCAACCGTTAAAGTTGCTGTTGAAGAAGCAGTCGTAGAACAAGCACCATTTTGGACAATTGCTCTGAATACAGTAGTAATAATTATGTTTGAATATATATAATTAGGAGTTGTGTTACCTATTGAGATCCAGTTAATACCTCCATCAGTTGAATATTCCCAACGTACAACATTTCCAGTATAACCACTTAAAGTTAACACACCGGAATTATTCCCGAAACAAACATTTGAACTTGCTGAAACACTTCCACCAACAGAAGGTAAATCAACTTATATTCAAAAATGATTGAGTTGTTGTTGTATTGACAATGTTTGTCCAAACTATTCCATCAGTGGAGGATTGCCAATTTGTTACGGTACCTGTATGAGCACCTAATGTAATTGTTCCGCTATTGGAACCACTACAAACAGTGTCACTTAATGTAGTGATACCGCCTACTGAAACAGGACTAACAGTAATTAATACTGTTGAAGAATTTATAGCTGCACAGGCTCCGCTTTTTACATTCGCACGATAAAGAGTATTGGTTATAAGATTTAAATAGGATTGAGTAGTTGTAATATTTGGAATATTTGTATACGTTATTCCACCATCTGTAGAATATTCCCAATATTGAACAGCACCCGTTTTACCAGCTAACGTTAATATTCCAGTATTAGCTCCACTACAAACTGTTGCCGCTGAAGTAATTGTTCCTCCAACTGAAACAGGATTTACAACAATTGAATCAGGCGTTGAATAAGCAGCAACACATCCACTACTGGTAACCAAAGCTCTATAATATCTTGTGGATACTAAATTCGTATAGGGTTGAGTAGTTGTGGTATTTACGACATTTGTCCAGGAAACTCCTGCATTTGTTGAATACTCCCAGCGCGTAACAGTTCCTGTTTGTCCTGCCAAAGTTAAGTTTCCACCATTCACACCACTACAAACCGTTGTTCCTCCTGAAACAGCTCCTCCCACTGAAGGAGGATTGACAGTAATAATAGCAACAGATGAGAATACAGTCAAACAAGCACCACTTTGAACCTGACAACGATAACGAGTTGTTTGAACCAAATTTAAATACGTTTGAGTAGTTGTCACATTTGCAATATCAGTCCAAGTTGCGCCTGCATCAATCGAAAATTGCCATTTCAAAATGCTACCTACCCGTCCTCCGCCAGAAGTCATTGTTCCACCATTTACACCACTACATACTGTTGCAGTTCCGGAAACTGTTCCGCCAACTGTTGTTGGATCAATGGTCATTGATGCTGCAGTTGACGTAGCAGATGCACAAACCCCATTTTGAACATGCGCTCTATACTTTGTAGGGACAGATAAGTTCGAATAACTTTGCGTAGTAGTAATGTTTGAAAGACTAATCCATGTCGTACCACCATCAATAGAATATTCCCAATTAAGGACAGAGCCTGTATGACCAGATAGTGTTAATGAACCGGCATTAGAACCAATACACACATTCGTACCACCAGAAACGGTTCCTCCAACGGAAGGAGCATAATTTGTAACAGAATAACTGGTATACGAATCATTCCCTGGACTAACATCGCCAGCAATACTAACAGAAGCATCGAATAAATAGGTTCCGGCAACACTTAAATTTGCCTGAGTAACAAAAGTATAACTCAGATTTGTATTGGAAGTCCAATTTGCTGCTAGTGTTACCAATTCCACAACGGGAGCACCAGCATTTATTGTATAACTGGCATTAAAAGTTGTACCTGCTGGCAACGTTGGCCCATAATTAAACAGTTTAGCAGTTACATTCTCAGTAGCTGTAAGCGAACAACCAGACGAAGGCGCAGTAATAAGAATAACACTGATATCAGTTTGCGCTATCGCTAAATTACCAATAAAAATAAAGGAAAGGAGAGTAAGTAATTTTCTCATAAGTAGTTGAGTTAATATGTACTATTTGGTTAAATATAAAAACACCGTGACGTTGTACGCAAATGTCGTGTTTTAGGTTACGAAAGTATAAAAAAAATCGATGAATGTATTAAGGAGTGCTCAATGTCACAGGAATAATTCTTCCATTCATAACTTTATGAGCATTAATTACAAAATCAGCAATAAAGAAAGCCATTTCTTGAGAAGAAAGGGGTGCTATATATCCCGGAAATGCTTCATTTAACATTTCTGTCTGAACAGCACCCAGTGCTAAACAATTAAATGCAATATTTTTTTCCTTAAATTCTTCAGCCAGACATTCGGTTAAACAAACTAAGGAAGCTTTACTGGAACTATAGGCAGAAAGCCCTGAGAATTTAGCACTTCCCTGAAATCCTCCCATGCTGCTGATGTTCACAATGTGCGATTTCACCTTTTCGTCTAGTAGTGGCAAAACACCTTGTATCAACCTGACTACTGCAAAAACATTTACATTATAAATATTCTCAAGATCATCCGAAGATATTTCAGAAAAAGGTTTATTGACCAAGACTCCAGCATTATTAACTACTGCATTTATCTCTGTTGTATGTTTCTTTATTTCAGCTATCAAACTATCAACTGAATTCTTCTGGCTTAAATCACATGCAATCGGAATAACATTCTCATTTTTACACTCTTTTTTTAATTGTTCCAGTTTTTCAAAATTTCTAGAAATAGCAAAAACGGTATTTTTCTCATCAGCGCTAAGCTGCTTCACCAATTCGTAACCAATTCCACGGCTTGCGCCCGTTACAATAATTTTCATATTCTAATCGTTTTAGTAATTTTCAAAGAAAAGCATTTTTTTGTTAACTTTACATGGATATACAATGCGAAAACTAATTTTAAAAATAGCCTTTCTTTTTTTATGCTCTGGAAGTATAAATTCCTTTGCTCAGGATAGCACCAAGCTTCGAAAACATCCTTTACAAAAAAATTTCTGGGATAAAGTTTTTATCGGCGGAAACATTGGTCTGCAATTCGGCACAGTTACATTTGCAGACATCTCTCCTTTGGTTGGTTATAAATTCACTGACAAAATATCTGCCGGACTTGGAGTTACCTACCAGTATTACCATTACAAAGACCGATATTACGATTTTGAAACAAATGTTTATGGCGGAAGAATTTTTGGAAGATATAATTTTACAGATTATTTATTCGGACATCTAGAATACGAATACCTTAATTTGGAAGCATTTGATTTTTATCGCAGACGGGTGGATGTAGGCAGTTTGCTTGCCGGTGCCGGTTATATTCAACGTTTCGGAAGGAACTCAGGAATTTCCGCAATGATACTTTACAACTTCACTGAATCAGTCTACACACCTTATCAAAATCCAATTATCAGAGTAGGTGTCATTGTCGGTCTGTAATATTACTCAAACACGGGTAGTGCCTTTTGGTTGGGATCCATATTGAAACTTTGAATCGCCATTACTCTCCATCGCCTCGCGGCTTCAGCATTTAAAATGTCTAAAACAGGATATTCATCTTTCAAAACTACTGCATCATTCAAATCCATTTTTTTGTCGTCAATAAAATCTTTCTGAGGTTTTATTTTTCCTAATGAAACATAAAATAAAATATTCCGTTGGTCAGGATTTGGATCTGTCGTTAAAGCCTTCACATTAAATCCGCTCGCCTGAAATGTTTTATAAACCGAACGCATCGATTTACCAATACTTCCTTCAAAATACCCCAAACTATTCACAAATATAATTCCATTCGGATTTAACATTTCTTTTAAAGCAGTTAATGACTCAACTGTAAATACGTGGTTCGGCGGATCTTCTCCTCTGAACATGTCCATCACAATTACATCATATTTTTTTTTGCAATTCCTGATGAAATGCCGTCCATCATCTACCTTGATTTTCACTTTATCACTCAGGTAAAAATAATTTCGCGCAACATCTGCAATCCGTTGATCTAATTCACATACATCAACATCAAATCCCTTCTCTGAAAGTTTTTTCGCAACGCTACCTCCACCTAAACCGATCAATAAAGCTTTTGTTGTTTTTGGAAACGAATCTACATAATCTGAGATCCGATACACATATGTAAAATATTTTTCTTCACCTTTTGTTTCATCCGCTAATGAATCGTACATCGTTTGAGAAACCCTATTCACAAATAACCAGCGGCTATGCCCATCAACAACTTTATCATTATTAAAGTGAGGGTAATCCAATACAATTATTTGTCCAAGCAAACCTTCGGCAGCATAGACACGCTTAATACTTGAGGAAAAATTAATGGAAGAAGCAGAAATAGCCCAAGCACATAGTGCTAAAAAAAAAAACATTGCAGCGATTTTTTTTTGTTTTATTATAATTAACAAAGGAATAAACCCTAAAATCATTCCGCTAAATATGGAAGGTATTGTCAAGCCAAAAGTGGGAATCACATAAAATCCAAAAGTAAAAGTGGCAAGAATACCACCAACAGTTGAAATTGCATAAATAGCACCTGCGGCCCTACCTGCATTATCTACAT
>JAPLDC010000541.1 GCA_026391935.1 Bacteroidota bacterium
TACGGAGCTATCAATGGAGAAGATTATTGGTATCAGAAAACGAATGTGTGGGAAAACAAACGTTTGTTAAATTTCTTTCCACGCGGAATAATTGATTCGCGCGCTCGTCATCGTACAATGATTCCGGATGAAGAATACGAAAATGGATTTATTCAAGTTGCTAAGTCATGTAAAAAATTGACCGATGCAGGAGTAAAAGTAAATCTGGGTTCACACGGACAAATCCAAGGAATCGGAGCTCATTGGGAATTATGGATGCTGCAAATGGGCGGTATTACCCCTTTACAAGCGATTCGAAGTGCTACACAAAATGGAGCCGATTACATTGGAATGGGTGATCAAATCGGGTCTTTGGAGAAAGGGAAACTAGCAGATCTTATTGTGATGGACAAAAATCCTTTAGAAAATATCCGCAATACAGAATCCATAAAATACGTAATGGTGAATGGTCGTTTGTTTGATGCTGAAACAATGAATCAAATTGGAAATTATGATATTAAGCGAGGGGAATTTTATTGGGAAAATGTAAAATCAAACAATAACTATCCTTGGCATGAAGAAACACAAAGTTTCATGGGTGGTTGTGAGAATGGCGATTAATAGTATTGTTATAATTGGTCGCTCAATGTTGTCGTCTCAAAAGAATTGTTGAGCTCTAATTGAATTAATTTACCGAAGCAATTTTCTCTGCTTTGGTATCAACCTTTTCTATTGAAGATTTTTTCAAAACATATCATCTAATGTTCAAAGAATGAATCTTCTAAAAAAGTCATTTGCTTTTCTTGAGTCACTCATGGATCATTTTTTAAAACCTAACTCCCCTTCCAACTCCTTCTTAAGCATATTTAAGGCCGCATCTGCCGTTTTTTGAATATTACGTTCACGGTTATTTCCAAACAAAAACTTTTCAGATATTACTTTTGTTGGTGTAGCAACAGCAACCCATACCGTCCCAACGGGCTTCTCCTCTGTTCCACCGCTTGGTCCGGCTATCCCAGATGCTGAAATAGAATAATCTGTTTTATATTTTTCACGAATTGCTTTTGCCATTTGCTCCACAACTTGTTTACTCACTGCACCATATTTTACAATCACATCATGCGGCACTCCTAATTCCGTTTCTTTTATTTCATAGGCATATGAAATAACGGAACCGATGTAATACTCTGAACTCCCAGCTTCTTTTGTAAATAAATGAGAAATGTATCCTCCAGTACAACTTTCGGCAGTAGAAACGGTTTTTTTCTTGTCTCTTAATAATTTCCCAACCATCTGCTCCAAACTAATTTTTTCTTCACCGAATATTTCATAACCATAAATATTTTCAGAAATGATCAATTTGAGTTCATCTATTTTTTCCTCAACATTTTTGAAAAGCAATTTTTCATCTTTTCCTGAAGTGCTTAATCGCAAACGAACCATTCCAGGAGAAGGTAGATATGCCAATTTAATATTTACAACTGCTAAACTATCCTCCCAGTCAGAAATTAATTCCGATAAAGTTGATTCACCAATACCTTGTGTTAATACAGTTTTATGATAAATAGAAGGAAATTCAAATCGTTCTTTTAATTTTGGAATTACCTGATTCTTCATCAATGCTTTCATTTCATAAGGAACCCCAGGCAAAGAAATATAAACTTTACCATCCACATCAAACCACATCCCGGGTGCTGTGCCATTATAATTATGGATCACTTCACAGATGGCAGGAACTTCAGCCTGCAAACGGTTCAATGGCGTTACATCTTTCCCGAATGTTGCAAAAATATTTACTACATCCTGATAAGCTCCTTCATCAAAACGCATAGTTGTATTAAAATATTCGCAAAGTGTTTTTTTAGTAATATCGTCTTTAGTTGGACCAAGACCTCCGGTGATAATAATTATATCAGCACGACCTCTTGCCTCTTCCAAGGCTTTCAGAATATGCAGGCGATCATCAGAAACAGAAGTTATCTGTTTCACGCTCATACCGTTCAAATTTAACAACTGACCAATGAAAGCCGAATTCGTATCAACGATCTGCCCGATTAAAATTTCGTCACCAATGGTAATTATTTCAACTTGCATAAAATTATTATGTAACTTATTTTATAATCTTCATTTCATTCAACAAATAGCCGGCTCCGGCATACTTATCAATTACAAATAATGTATACCGTACATCCAAAACAATATTCCTTACCTGATCGGGATTAAAAAACACATCACTCATCGTTCCTTCCCAATTACGGTCGAAATTCGTTCCGATCAATTGTCCCTCTCCATTAAACACCGGACTTCCTGAATTTCCACCTGTAGTATGGTTACTTGCACAAAATGAAACAGGTAATTCACCTTTTTTATTTGCATACTGCCCGTAATCTTTTTTTAAATACAATTCTTTTAACTTTGGCGAAACGATGAACTCATCCACTGCAGGATTTTCTTTTTCCATTACACCTTCCAATGTGGTATAATAATCATAATGCACTCCGTCTTTTGGTTCATAGCCTTCTACTTTTCCATATGCTAAACGTAATGTGCTATTCGCATCCGGATAATATTTTTTAGAAGTCACCAATTCCCGCATAGCTTTCATATAGGTGCGGTTCAAGCCGGTGATCTTTGCATCTAAGTCCATATACTTAGGATAAATTTCCGTAGAATATTTTGTCATACAACTATACATCAATTTAAAAATAGGGTCTTTTTCGATCTTCTTATAATTCTTATCCATATTAGTTAATGCTTCCATCACTTTTTCCCGAGAAACAAAAATAGATTTCGAAAAAAGATATTTTGCATATTTTTTAAAATCGCCTTTGTATTTTTTATCTATCTCAGCAAAAATTGATGCCTGTTGCGATTTGTCAATATTATCCACATAAACCTTTAGCATTGCTGCGCAGATCTTCTCATCAGTTAATGCATTGTAATCTTTATAGAAAGTTGAAACGTCTGCTTTTATTTTTTCGATATTTAATTGAAGGTTCGCTGCTTTTTTTCCGTTTTTTAAACTATCAACAACCGACTTAAAAAATGAAGCTACATTTACTGCCTCTATCCCCATAATCGCTTCACCATGATAATCACGTTGCTTGTTCCATGCACTTATTTCTGAATACCTCTTTTCGAAATCAGAAAAAAGATTTCCATATTTTCCTTTTGCATCATCATCCGTATTTACTTTTAACAAAAAATCCTGTTCAAATAATTTCTTTTTGTTTATGGCATCCGCTTTTTTCAAACCCTTTACTTCGCCATCCCATTTT
>JAPLDC010000031.1 GCA_026391935.1 Bacteroidota bacterium
TTCATCGTTTACACAGCTCATTATGACCACCTCGGACAAATGGGAGAGGAAATATTTTTTCCGGGAGCAAATGATAATGCAAGCGGTTCTGCCATGCTCTTGAATCTGGCAAGATATTATTCTATGACGGAACACAAGCCGAAATGTTCCATTGCATTTATTGCATTTTGCGGTGAAGAAGCAGGTTTACTTGGTTCCAAATATTATACAGAACACCCGGTATTCCCTCTGAAAAATATAAAATTTGTTTTAAATATGGATATTATGGGAACCGGTGAGGATGGAATAACTGTTGTGAATGGCTCTGTTTTTAAAAATGAGTTTGATAAACTAAAAGAAATAAACACTCAGAATAATTTTATTAAAGATGTAAAAATTCGCGGGAAGGCAGCGAATAGCGATCATTATTGTTTTTCTGAAAAAGGGGTAAAAGCTTTTTTTATTTATTCTATGGGTGGAATTAAAGCTTATCACGATATTTATGATCGTGCAGAAACATTACCTTTGAATGAATTTGAAAACCTGTTTAAATTGATCACCGCTTTTGGTGATTATTTGCAACAGTAAAACAATATCTGCGTTCCAATAATACAAAGCAAAATAAACACAGAACTTTAAAACTTCAAACTTGAAACTATTCATAATCCCTACACCTATTGGAAACCTTGAGGATATTACTCTCCGGGCGATTCGTATTTTAAATGAAGTCGATTTGATCCTAGCAGAAGATACCCGCAAATCAGGAATATTATTAAAGCATTTAGGAATTAATAAAAAGATGTTTTCGCATCATATGCACAATGAGCACAAGACTGTAGAAATGATCTCGGAGCGCATTGCCAATGGAGAAAAGATTGCTTTGATAACAGATGCAGGCACGCCAGGAATTTCCGATCCCGGTTTTTTATTGATTCGTGAATGTATCTCTAAAGGCATTGAGGTTGAATGTTTGCCGGGTGCTACCGCTTTTGTTCCAGCATTGGTGAATTCAGGATTGCCAAGTGATACTTTTTGTTTCGAAGGTTTTCTTCCTCAGAAAAAAGGGCGACAAACAAAAATAAAATCATTGGTAAATGAACATCGTACAATGATATTTTATGAATCTCCACATCGCTTGGTAAAAGCATTGGAGCAGTTCATAGAATATTTTGGTGCAGAAAGAAGAGCATCTGTCTCCCGCGAATTATCAAAGATGTTTGAAGAAAATAAAAGAGGAACGCTGCTTGAACTGGCCGATTATTTTAAAACAAAAACAGTAAAAGGAGAAATTGTGATTGTGGTGGAAGGAAATAAAATGAAGGACGTTAATATTGAAAAGCATGAATCGGAAGAACATACTTAATAGTGTAAAAATTTTGAACAAAACGAATAAAATTGGCGCTCCTCCCGGAACAGTAGTGTATCATGGAGAGAAACAAACAGACAGAGTTAAGATTTCATTGATTGAATACAACGAAACGGAATTCGTTGAGAAAGAGTTTCATGATCTTTCGGAATGTATGGATCATGTTAACTTTGAAATGGTTAGGTGGATCAATGTTGATGGGATCCATAATGTAGAATTTATTGAAGCAGTAGGAAAACGTTTCAATATTCATCCGCTTACTCTTGAGGATATTGTAAAT
Source organism: Bacteroidota bacterium (assembly GCA_026391935.1). Taxonomy (GTDB): domain Bacteria; phylum Bacteroidota; class Bacteroidia; order 2-12-FULL-35-15; family 2-12-FULL-35-15; genus 2-12-FULL-35-15. The sequence continues at coordinate 1,626 of JAPLDC010000031.1, forward strand.
ACAAATCAGCGACCGAAATTCGAAGATTATGATAACTATGTGGTTGCGATAATGAAAATGTTATACTACAATTCTGAGTTGCTGTCGGAACAATTAAGTGTAGTCTTATTGGATAAAATGGTTATTTCTTTTCAGGAATCGCATGGTGGCGACGCCTTTGAACTTATCCGGAACAGGATCAGAACAGGAAAAGGCCGCATCCGGAAAATGGGGGCTGATTATTTAGCGTATGCATTAATAGATGCTGTTGTGGATTGTTATTTTGGAATTTTAGAAAAAATTGGAGACAAAATAGAATTGTTAGAGGAGGATCTTATAGATGAACCAACCAAGGAAACCATGCGTCATTTGCACGAAATGAAACGTGAAATGATCTTCTTAAGAAAATCAGTTTGGCCGATGCGAGAGTTGATCAACAATATGGAAAGAAGTGAAACGGAACTGATAAAACCTTCAACAGATATTTATCTCAGAGATGTGCATGATCATACGATCCGCGTAATTGATACTGTTGAAACATACCGTGATCTGCTATCAGGCATGATGGATATTTATTTGTCGAGTGTCAGTAATAAAATGAATGAGGTAATGAAGGTTCTTACTATCATTACTACTATTTTTGTTCCTGTTACTTTTATTGCGGGTGTGTATGGAATGAATTTTGAAGATATGCCGGAATTGCATTCTAAATGGGGATATCCGCTTACATGGGCGGCTATGCTTACCATTATGATCTCCTTATTGATATATTTTAGAAAAAAGAAATGGTTGTAATTTAAATTAATTATCAAAATGAAAACAAGATTCTTATTATTTGTGTCGATCATTTGCCTTACTATTTCTGTTAATGCAACATCATTAACGATCTCCGATACCAATAAAACTGATAATTCAGGAAAAAAAACAGGTATCTGGAAAGAAAGATTAGGTCAATCAGATTATTATGGAAATTATGTAAATGATAAAAAAGATGGACTTTGGGTTGGCTATCATGCAAATGGTGTGATATCCAATATGGATGAATATAAAAACGGATTAAAAAATGGGTATAGTATTCTAATTGATAAGACAGGATTTTTATACCAAAAGGAAACGTATATAAATGATTCCTTGAACGGAAAAAGTATGGCATATTTTCCAGGTGCAAAAGTAAAATCTGAAACAGATTATACTATGGGTGTCTTAAATGGTCTTAAGAAAGTATATTATTCTGATGGGAAACTACAGGAGGAAGGGCATTATAAAGGAAATTTGCGCGATGGTTCTGTAAAATGGTTCTTTGCAGAGGGACAACTTAGCGTTGAATATCAATACAAGAAGGGTAAGCAAGAAGGTGTTCAAAAAACATATTTCAAAAATGGAAATATAAATTCAGAAGTAACTACAGTAAATAATCTGGAAGAAGGAGAGTGTCATGAATATTTTGAAAATGGGAAAATGAAAATCTCCGGAAAATATATTCATGGGAAAAAAGAAGGACCTTGGAAAGAGTTTGATGAAAACGGAAAACTTATCAAGACAGAGAATTATAAAAATAATGAATTAAAAAAATAATTTCTTCGTTATTTTTTCATGCCAATAATAAAAAAGTATAGTAACTGAAGAATTTCAGCTAGTCATTTGCCAATTGGAATGATCAATTCCATGAGCATGTAGCGTTTATTGCTTACAATGTAAAATCGCGAATTACTTAAATTAATAAATTAAACTTATTCCACTCTGGTCAGTTTTTTTACAACTATACCGGTATCAGAAATAATATTCAACAGATACATTCCGTTTTTTAATTCTCCTTCTTCAAAGGAAATTTCAAGATTATTCTCTCCTTCAAAAAGATCTTTTTGATCGATACGCTTTATCACTTTACCTAACATATCGGTGATCTCAATTTTTATTTTTTCTGAATGTGGTAAATAAAATTGCAGATGAAAAGAGTTGTTGAATGGATTTGGATAAAGAATAACATTATTTTCAGTCAATGTGTTTTCGTGAATTCCAACATTACAAGTGCCTGGTAAATTAGCATCCATCCAAGTGATCCGATCGTATATCCATGATTTTAATGCAGATATCTCTCCGGCATAATCAGCAGGAATAGGACTGGGATTTGGCCATGTATAAGTCCCTAAGATTGGCCAAGCGGTGAAATGGCGGACTTGTGCCTCCTCTAAATAGTTGGCCATGGAATCTACATAATTATATAGAACAGGAATACTTAATGTTGTTAATCTTAATTCTTCCCATCTGCATTTTAGCTGAGCTGTGTAGGTTGGATCTTGTAACAAACGTGCCCACCAGAAATTTGGTTGCCAGTTACCCGGACAAACTGCGCCAATATCATATGCCCAACCTGTTGATAGATCTCCTCCACAATAATCCGCATTCCACCATGCTAAGTTAAAGTCCCATGCCGGACCGGCTTTTAATTTACCACCACTACTTTGTTTGTCTTTGTAGAAATACGTGCTTAACCGATAGCCATCAACATTTTTACTCACTTCATTTAAAATGAAATAATCAATGAACGTATTTACTCCGATGTATTTTCTGTAACCATTTATGGGATCTGCAAATGCCGCACTCGCCAAAACATTTTCAACGGTATCGACATACGCCATGATATAATTTCGTTGCTGAGTAACTATGGTTCCGTTCTGAGGATACACATGCACATAATTTACACTCGATCCATCAACTGCCGGATAAGGCGATGTCCAGTAGCTTCCCGGTCCGTCATCTCTGTCAACTTTAATGATATATCCACCTGTAAGTTGGTCACCGCTAATATCCGTTGGCAGAAGCTTTGAAATATTCACGCGGTTATTGTCCCGTTTTACTTTTTCCATCAATGTGTATATTCCTTGATATTGACCATTGATCACCAGTTCACACGATTGTGTCCGTGAAGCGTAATGGCCCGTTTTATTGGCAACATCGTACGACAATACATTTCGTAAACATGTTTTGTCATCGTATGGCGCAATTAAGTCCCAATCGTGTTCAGTGGGCATTCCCAGTACGATCGTATCTTTTTGTGTTCCATTGATATCGCGTGTTTCAAAGCCATAACTTTTTTGCGGAAAACTGGATGAACTGGAGCCCCGCAATTCTATTCCCACTTTATTATTGTAATTATTAAATGGATCTGTCAAGTAATTCCGTATGCCGGCACCATTAAAAATAATTCCCATCTGCACCTGTAATTTAGGTTCATTGGGAATATTTGATCCGCCTGTATTTATTACTACTATAGGTAAATTCGATGATTTAAAAAGGAAAGGTTTAGCAGGAGTATTTCCAAAAGTGATGCTCCAACTAATTACACTTCCAGTATCGGCACCATAACTATCTTGTACAAGTAATTTCCAGATACCATTTCCTACTTGTCCGTTATTCAATGCGCCAATAAATCCTTGCGGACGAAATGTCCCTGTGAATGGGGCAGAACCTGTAACAATTGAATTTGCTGCGTAGGCGTTAAAGCAGGTGGCGGTATAGCCATCACCATCATTCCCATTTGATATTGACAGATCCACAACCGAGCCGTCAGGTGCTTGAATGGCGATACTTAAGTCGGCATCCCAGGTATGCGTTATTGTGATACATACAGTTTCTAATCCAAAAATAGTATCGATCGTAGCAGGAGATAATCCTGAAACAGTCATAGGAAATTGCACTTGCGGACCGGCATCCGGAATGGAACCACCGGCAAAACTTGTATATGTTTGTGCTTTAGAAATTATTATCGCAAATACTAAAATACTTAGCAGTGTAATTTTTTTCATTTACCTATTTTTACACTAAAGTAGGATTAAATTAACAAATTACAGAACCTAACGTCTGACAATTTTAACACCCCTTTTTATTTCAAGGGAAAGTCAATTTGCAACGATTGACTTTCCCTTGAAATAAGTTTTATCTAATTATCGAAATCTTTTTAGAAACTTGTCCCCTGCTTGATTGTATATTTAAAATATACATTCCGTTCTTTAAATTTGAATCCTCAAAATTTATTTCAATGTTATTTTCGCCTGAAAAAAATGAAGTTTGATCAATAGTCTTAACTACTTTTCCTAATAGATCGAGCACTAAAATTTTTAAAGATTCTGAATGTGCTAAATAGAATTGAACGTGAAATAAATTACTAGATGGATTAGGATAAATATAAATGTTCGATTGATTTAAAACGGCTTCGTTTATACCAACATTACAAACACCAGGAATATTGGAATCCATCCAAATTATACGGTCGTTTATCCATGTTTTCAGAGCAGTAATTTCTCCAGAATAATCTGATGGAATCGGACTCGGGTTTGGCCACGTATATACTCCTAAAATAGGCCAAGCTGTAAAATGCCTTGTTTTCGATTCATTAAGGTAGGTAGCTATTGAATCAACGTAATTATTCAATACCGGAATGCTTAATGTTGTTAAACGTAATTCATCCCATCTGCATCTTAATTGGGCAGTATAAGAAGGATCTTGTAATAATTTCCCCCACCAGAAAGGTACTTGCCATGTATCGGTACCACAAACAGATGAAAAATCGTAAGCCCAACCAGTAGTATCACTTCCTGCACAATAATCAGCATTCCACCATGCTAAGTTATAGTCCCATGCCGGACCAGCTTTAATTTTACCTCCATTGCTTTGTTTATCTTTAAATAAAAATGCACTTAGGCGATAGCCATCAACATTTTTACTTACTTCATTTAAAATAAAATAATCAATAAATGAATTTACTCCTATATATTTTCTATAACCATTAATTGGATCAGCAAAGGTTGGACTATTCAACACATTTTCAACTGTATCCATATAAGATTGAATGTAGGCTCTTTGTTGAGGAACGATTGTGCCATTTGCGGGGTATTCATGAACGAAATTAATAGGGGACCCTGAAGCAGAAGGATAGCTGGAAGTCCAAAAACTCCCAGCTCCATTATCTCTGTCAACTTTAATGATATATCCTCCTGTTAGATCATCACCAGTTATATCTGTAGGTAATAATTTTGCTATACTCAATCTATTAGCATCCCTTTTTATTTTTTCCATCATCACGTATATACCCATATATTGTCCATCAATCATCAATTCACAAAACTGAGTTCGTGAAGCATAGTGTCCTGTTTTATTTGCTATATCGTAGCTCAATACATTTCTCATACATGTTTTGTCATCATATGGCGCATATAAAATCCAATCGTGCTCAGCAGGCATTCCCAAAATCATAGTGTCCTTTTGAGTACCATTCACGTCACGTGACTCAAAGCCATAACTTTTTTGTGGGAAACTAGCAGAACTTGATCCTCTAAGTTCGATTCCAATTTTATTGTTGTAATTATTAAATGGGTCTGTTAAATAATTTCTTACTCCAATACCATTATAAATGATTCCCATAGTAGCATCTATTTTAGGTTCACTTGGTATTGCAACTCCACCAGTATTAATAAAAACGATTGGTAAATTACTACTTGAGAAATTAATATATCCCGCTGGTGTATTGCTAAATTTTATACTCCAGGAAATGACATTTCCGACTTCAGTTACTGTTTGATCTCGAATCATTAAATTCCAAGTTCCATTCGGATTTTGCCCATTATTAAAAGATGCTAAGGCTTCGGTAGGTTTGAAAACACCTGTAAAAGGAGCCGTGCCGCTACTTATAGATGTTGCTGCTGAATCGTTAAAAACTGTATTTGTATAATTGTCTCCTGTTCCTCCAGCAAAAGATGTAAGTATATAAATTGAACCGGCTGGTGATTGTAATTTCATTCTAAGATCCACGTCATTAGTATGTAATACATTTATAGTAATTGATTCTATTCCAAATGTGCTTGTATTTATAGCAGTTGGCAAACCACTAACAGGTATCGGATAGTTGTTATATACATTGTCGTCAGTGATGCTACCTCCAGTAGTATTTGTAAAGGTTTGTGCATTTGATGTAAATATTACTATAGAAGATAAGAGTGTAAGTAGTTTTGTTTTCATTTTTATTTAAATTAACATTAGATTAATTAATCACTAGAGAATCAGCTAAATTTAGAAGCAAATTATATACACAAGAACACTTAAAACATTGCTATTTTATCGCAATTGGGATTAAAATAATCCTAATACTATAAATGAAAAAAAACTACTGCTGTGAATATTTTATTAACTGTTTACAAGATAGGGGAGAGCTATCTTTTTAATGTAAACATGATGTATATCATATTATATAAGTGACAAATGTAGTATAAAAAATGATGTTCTAATTTTTTATAAGTTTTATAGCTATCGACGTTCCTTAATTTCAGTGTATATTTTATATTTTTTGAAATATAGGGGGCTAGCCCTCTTTTTAATTTATTAATGATTTAAATCATTTTGACTTCGAATGCGATAAACGAATATATGTCAAATTTTATTTTTTTAATTAAGCTTAATTGACACATAATTTTTCTTAATTTTTTTAGAAATTGAGAAGGAAGATATAAATGTGTTTTTTATTGCAAATCCTGTTTTATTCGAAATAATAAGCGAGATTTTTTTATCGGAGGATGAACAGTTTATAGTGTAGTCGAAATTTCGATTCGTATTAGTAGTGTTCATTTATCATATTTGCATGTGGGGTTCCTGAATTGGGAAATCTTTTTCAGACAAGGAATAATAATTTTTGTAATTTTTTAGATTTCCTTAAAAAACAACAATTATGGAAGTTAAAATAGGTTCAGGTTAGAATTTATTGTTTTGTAAGTCAGTGCTTTAATTATAATATTTAGTTCAATTCGTTAGTATCGAAAAAAAATGGATGTATTTCATTAATTTAGCAATAAATAATTGATATGGAAAAACGTTGGAGTATAAATTCGGGTGTTGATGAGGCTATTGTTAACCGTTTGGCGGAAGAGCTGAAGATTGAAAAGGTGTTGGCGAATTTATTGGTGCAACGTGAGATTACAAGTTACGAGGATGCAAAAAAATTTTTCCGCCCTTCCTTAACCGATCTGCATGACCCTTTTTTAATGAAGGATATGGATATTGCCATTGCCCGATTAGAAAAGGCACTCATTGCAAAAGAAAAAATATTGGTGTATGGCGATTATGATGTGGATGGAACAACGGCTGTTTCGCTCGTTTATTCTTTTTTGAAAACCTTGCCGGATACTGAAGGACTCATTGATTATTATATTCCCGACCGTTATACCGAAGGTTACGGCATTTCATTTCTGGGAATCGATTTCGCAAAAGAAAATAATTTCTCGCTGATCATTGCACTCGATTGCGGAATAAAAGCCATTGATAAAGTCGCCTACGCAAATGAACGTAACATCGATTTTATTATCTGTGATCACCATCGTCCCGGAGACACACTGCCTGCTGCTGTTGCTGTACTCGACCCAAAACGTAACGATTGCTCGTATCCCTTTGATGAATTATGTGGTTGTGGTGTAGGATTTAAATTGGTGCAAGCCTATTCGCAAAAAAATAATATTCCTTTCGAAGAACTTGTTCAGTATCTCGATCTCACAGCTATTTCAATAGCTTCTGACCTTGTTCCTATTATTGGTGAAAACAGAGCACTGTGTTATTTCGGATTGCAGGAAATAAATAAAGCTCCACGCAAAGGAATAAAAGCAATTTTGGATCTGGCGAACATAAAAAAAGAGGTTACCATGAACGAACTCGTTTTTACTGTTGGTCCCCGCATCAATGCTGCCGGAAGGATCGAGACGGGTAGAAATGCTGTCGCACTTTTAGTATCGGATAATCATGCCGATGCAAAATTATCCGGAATAAATATCAATACCTCAAATACCGAACGCAGAGTCTTGGATGTAAATATCACACAACAAGCTTTAAGTATGATCGATGAAAATGAAGAATTAATCAATCGTAAATCCACCGTTTTGTTTCATGCCGATTGGCACAAAGGTGTTATCGGAATTGTGGCTTCCCGCTTAACAGAAAAATATTATCGTCCTACAATTGTGCTTACCGAATCCAACGGAAAGGCTACAGGCTCGGCTCGTTCAGTAAAAGATTTTGATGTTTACGATGCCATCGAAGCATGTTCGGAGTTGTTGGAACAATTTGGCGGACATAAATACGCGGCAGGATTAACCTTGAAATTGGAAAATCTTGCAGCCTTTCAAAAGAAATTTGAAGAAGTTGTTTCCGCAACCATCGAAGATCATATGTTGATCCCGGAAATTGCCATCGATGCTGAATTAAATTTATCCGACATCACACCAAAATTTTTCAGAATATTAAAACAGTTTGAGCCTTTCGGTCCGGGAAATATGTCACCGGTATTTATGAGCAAAAACCTTGTCGATAAAGGATATGTGCGCATCGTTGGAAATAATCATTTGAAAATGGACATTCAACAAGCAAAAATACAAAAGGAAACATTTTCGTCTATCGCATTTTCGCAAGCACAACATTTTGACGAAGTGCTTCGCAAAAAAACATTTTCTGCCTGCTACGCCATCGAAGAGAATGAATACAATGGAAAGGTTTCCTTACAGCTCAACGTAAAAGATATGAAGCTGGAGTAATGGTAAAATTTTTTGGAGCAAATGCTCTGTTTCCAAAATAATCATCTGTCCCGCTTTCCGCTACAAGTCCCGCAAAAAGAGCGGGAGCTTTCCGCTACAATCGGGGCTATTGAGTTTGACTGCTGCTTTAAATATCTATTAGAGGGAATTAACCTGACTTTTTTGAATAACCCAATAAAAATCCGATATTTGAGTTATACCAAGTATCATCCCTGATACTCTTATACTTTAAATTATGAAACTACTTCGCTTATCGGTCGGGAAGATCTACATTTTACTGTTTTTACTAGTCGTACAAACGAATTTCGTTTTTTCTCAGACAAAAAAATACCCTTCCTTACTTTGGGAGATCAGTGGAAACGGACTGGAAAAACCTTCCTACTTATACGGCACTATGCATGTGAGTAAAAAACTTGCTTTTCATCTTACCGAAGCTTTTTTTGAAGGTCTGAAAAGTGCGGATGTTGTTGCGCTTGAATCAAACCCTGAAACATGGCTGGGCGAGTTAATGGAAGAAAGTGCCTCTGCCGTAAATAGTAATTCGTATAAAAAATATTTCACGCAATATAACCAGAACTTTTATGAAGATGCTTTTGGTTTTGATGTTCCTACCGACAAGATCCTTCAGTTTCAACTTTCTAAAGAACCCGAAAATGTGAACGGTTTATTATATCGTTTCAGCGGGTATTCCGGAAATTTTGAGGAACAAACCTACCTGGATCTTTTTATTATGCAGGCTGCAAAAAAATCAGGAAAAAGTATCGCCTCGCTCGAAGATTATAAAACAAGTATGGAGATGGTTACCAGAGCAGCATTTCCGGATGATGAAGTGGAGAAAGAACGTGTTCCGAAAAAATTTGTTTCTCCGTATCAGGTCGCTGAACAAATAGAAAGTGCATATAGGAATGGTGATCTTGACGCATTGGATTCTTTGGATCGATTAACTTACCGGACAAAAAATTATGAAAAATACATGTTGGTGGACCGTAATAAGATCATGGTAAAAAACATGGATTCTTTGATGCGGAAACAAACAGTTTTTACCGCTATTGGTGCTGCTCATTTACCCGGGACAGAAGGTGTGATCAATCAGTTGCGTAAACTCGGCTATACTGTAAAACCTGTTAAAAGTGAAGTGACAAAGAATAGTATCAAATTGATGGCAAAATTAGGTGATGCGCACACAGCACTTGATTTTAAACCTCAACTTATTGCCGACTCAACTGTTAAAGTGGATGCTCCGGGGAAATTGTTTGAGATGAATGGCAATTCCCAATACTACGAATACCTTTATACGGATATGGTGAATGGCTCATACTATACCATGAAACGCATCAATATTTATGGTTCGTTGATGGAACAAGATGCTAAATTTCAAAATGAACGGATCGATAAAATGTTGTACGAAAGTGTTCCCGGAAAGATCATCAGCAAAAAAAGTATCAAAGCAAATGACGGAACTCCCGGATTTGATATTTTAAATAAAACGACAAGAGGTGATTATCAACGCTATCAGATCTTTACCACCAACCAATACATTTATATCTTTAAAGTGAGCGGTACCGGTGATTATATAAAATCATCCGACTTTGATAATTTTTTTAAATCAATAAAATTTATTAATAAAACGGAGGTTGCCGAATGGAAATCGTTCACACCAACATATGGTGGTTACCAGCTCTCTGTTCCCGGAAATTATGTTTATGAAAAACCGAAGACCTCCAGTTATCAAATTGAAAAAATCACTGCTTCCGAAGGTTCTAATTATTTTATGTTCAATCGTTCCATTTTAAATGATTACGAATACATCGAAGAAGATACGTTTGAATTAGATCAACTGGCAAAGAATTTTTATGAAAACCTGGATTATAAATTAAGCACATCATCGTTTGGTACCTATAATTCTTATCCTTCAATTGATATAGCTGCAAAACACAAATCAAACGGTTCCAATTTATTTATTAAAATTGTGCTGAAAGATGCGCAGTATTATATGTTGGCATGCAAAACAAATGAGAAAAATCCACCGGTAAATTATTTTTCTTCCTTGAAATTTAAGGATTATGTATACAAGCCTTTCGAAATGTATAACGATACATCTTTTCATTTTACAGTAAATACGGATTACAAAGAAGCGAAACAATCTTCCATAGAAAAATTGATGAACGAATTTTCCAATTATGGATACAATGGAAAGAAAAATAAAAATGCTACTCCTTATCTTTCTAAAACAGAGGAAAAGTCTTTTGAATCGCCTTCCACCTCCGAAAGTATCAATGTTGGCTTCTATAAAGCTAACGATTATAGAATGGACAAGTCAATGGATGAACTTTGGAAAAAGCAGATCGATTATTATACCTACAATACTTCTTTGAAAGTTGCAAATAAAAAGATCTACGAGAAAAATAAAATTCCTGTTATGGATTTTGTTTTGTCTGATACAAATACCGTTAGGTCGATCAGAATAAGAATGTTTTACAAACCGGGCTTGTTGTATGTCTTATCTACCATGACGGATACTCTTTCAAAACCAAGTCAGTGGGTAAATACGTTCTACGATTCTTTTCAACCTGCTGATACAGCTATTGCAAAATCTACATTCATTGATAAGGTACCCGATTTTTTAACCGATGTTGCTTCTGCCGACAGTACAACAAAAGAAAAAACCTTAGCCTTATACAATGAAATAAAATTCGAAGAAAAACATGCCGAAAGTCTGATGAAATTTATCTCCGGAAAAGAATTTAATGGTGTGAACTCGGCAATAAAATCTTCTTTGATTAGTGATCTTGGTGCCTTGAAGAATCCGAAAATTATTCCTTTTCTTCAAAAAGAATATTTAAAATATGTGGATTCTACATACTTGCAATTGGATATTTTGAGTGCCATGGCCAGCCAGAAAACAAAAGAAGGGAATTTAGCTTTTGTTCAGTTGCTGAAGTCGGAAACACCATTGTCTGATGATCAGTATGCCATCGAATCTGTTTTTCAATCCTTCTACGATTCACTGGAAATTGCAAATGTGATGTATCCTGCTTTGTTTGAAATGACAAAGTATCCTGAATATAAAAATAATGTATATAGTTTATTGAGTTCCTTGCTTGATTCTGCTTTGATAAATTCTCAAGCATATGCCGAACAAAAAAAGGATATTCTCCGTCAGGCAAATGAAGAGTTAAAACGACAAATGGCTTCGGAAGAAAATACAACTCCTGCTTCAAGCGGATCTGATTATGACAATTATGACTATTCAAAATTGGCAGGTGATCAGGCAAAAGGCGCTGTTGAGGAAGCCATGAGAGCGGCGATGGCTGCTGCAAAGGCTAGTTCTGATTACAATTCTTCTGGTGATGATGTTGTGAATTGGTCATTATTGAATTATTATAATTTACTTGCTCCATTCTATAGCGAAACAAATGTCAAAACAGCCTTCGACAAAGCGTTTAAATCCAAGAGCAAAAACTTTAAGATCGAACTGATGGGCATCCTGCTCCGGAATAGTATTCCTGTTGCCGATACTACTATTAATTCATATGCTAAAGATCCAAAAACCAGATCTTATTTATACACTACATTTAAAAAATTAAAAAAATCAGATAAAATAAAACCGGAATATTGTACTCAAAATAGTCTTTCCTATTCTTCTTTATACGGGAAAGATGAAGAGTCAAACAAAGCAGATAGTATTCAGTTTATTTGTTCCAAATATATTGTCAGCCGGACAGAAAAAGGATATGTGTATTTTTACAAATCGGTGAATAAAGAAAGCGGACAAGCGTTCATCGATTACTCTGGTTTTCAGCCGACAGATTCTACAGATATTGATATTTATCCGCTTATTTCCTCCCGAAATACAATGGTTGATACGGATTCAACTGTTGAAAAACAGATCAACGATATTTGTTATGAGTTGAGTCTTTATGGAAGAAAAAGAGTGAAAGCAAAACAAAACGGATACAATAATTTATATGGTGATGATTATTAGAAAATGATTAGATTTCCCGGATCATTTATTTTGATACTTTTTTATTCATCCATTCTATATACTTAGGCAATTGCGATACTAAATAATACGGTAAACTTAATAAATGATATTTTTTTCCACTAGCGGTAACAGCCTCTGATTCCAATAAACCACCCGCATAAAAACGAATTGCAATTTTATTTGGCGACTCATCCATAAAAAGATGTAAAGATTTTAATTTGCCTTCTTTTCCAGATTTCACTTCAATCGGAATTAACTTTCCATCATGTGCGATAACGTAATCTACTTCAGCTGTAGAAGTCTTTTTTTCTCTTACCCAAAAATTTAATGCACTAAGAGCATTGTAATTGTTAGACAATAACTCTTGTCCAACCAAATGTTCAATAACAGTTCCCTGATAAACATTGTTTAAGTCAGACGTTCCAATTATTTCTTTTTGTATACCTGCCGAATAATTCATTAAGCCGGTATCCAACAATTGTAATCGAGGAGATTTTTGTGGCTCAGGAATAATTGGCAGTTTCGAACTAACTGTTGGGTAAATTAAACTTAGCAACAATGCTTTCTCTAAGGTTCGCAACGCTTCTCCTACTTCCTTTGAATTGTATGTTGATTTACCAAAGCCTTGAAATTTAATTCGTTTTCCTGCTTCATAATAACTCGCCTTAATCACATGTCTTATTATTTGAACTTGCGAATTAGAATGTGCGTATTTTTCAACATCATCAATATAGGATGAAATTAATGACTCGTACAAAGAACTTAAAGAGGTAAGATCTTTATTTGCCGCATATTCTTTTACTATTTCGGGCATCCCACCAATTAATGCATAGGTATGAAAAAGGGTTAATAGTTTTTCGTGAGCAAATGATTTTATTGGAATTTTATGCATCTGTTCTAATGCAGCCTTTTCACCGATGGCTTCCAAAAATTCAATGAAAGAAACAGGACGAACAACTAAAAACTCAACCCTGCCAACCGGAAAACTTAACTTGTTATCGAAAATTGTTTCGAGCAAGGACCCGGCAGAAATAACAGGAATCTCAGGCATTTGTTCATAGAAAAACCGCAAAATATTAAATGCTTGTGGCACTTCCTGAATTTCATCTATAAACAATAATGTCTTTTTCTTTTTAGAATATTCTTTGCCTTTTAAAAAGAACAATGTCTGAACCAATGTATCTAAATCCTTAAATTCCTCAAATGGCTTACGATCTGCAGGAAGCTCTAAGTTTAAATAAATATATTGCTCAAACTTTTTAGCAAATTGATTTACTATAGTCGTTTTTCCAACTTGTCTGGCACCTCTAATGACTAAAGGCTTTCTGTTTTTCTTCTTAGCCCATTTTTCGAGCTCGTGTACTACTGTTCTATTAAACATGTCACAAAGTTAGGGTAATATTTTGTAATATTTAATCCAAAGTTAGGGTAATATTTAATAAAATAATACCCAAAGTTAGGGTAATATTTATAAACAAAGGCCCAAAGTTAGGGTAAATAAACATCATTAATTTATATAATGCTAATAATCAGAACTTTATATTATTATTAGTTTACACAAACTCAACCCTTGAAAAACAGATCAACGATAGTTGTTATGACTTGAGTCTTTATGGAAGAAAAAGAGTGAAGGCAAAACAAAACGGATATAATAATTTATACGGTGATGATTATTAGAAAATTACTTCACAATAATTCTCCCCAGAATATTATTAAAAACTTTATAAGCATTTTGTAAAGAAATGTTCGTTTGCAAAAGCGTCATCAACTCTTCTTCCGGTGGATTATCCTTTATCCGTTTTTGGATATTATAGATCATCATTTCCAGCTTGCGGCACTTCAAAGTGTAAATAGCTTTATAAGCTGAGTGTTTTAAAATATCTATTTCTTTTGGCGGATAAATGCCGTGTTGTTCCCAATTGGAAAGAAAATACGGCTCACTGATCAAATCAATTGTCAGTGAACTGAGTGCACTATTTTCATGATTGATAAAATAGTTGATATCAGGTATGACATCTTTTTCTAAGTGCTCAACAAATTCATTGTAAGCAGTATTGTATAATAAATTTTCTAAAATAATAGTGTCATTTTTTAATTCCTGAATTATCACATAGGCGACAGACACGTCTACTTCTATAGGTTCTCCGGATTCATTCTCACTGTCAATTTTTATGAGGCTGCCTCCGTAATTAATTAATAAACGAATGATCTCTCTTTCCTGATGTTCCGCATCAGCAATCGTATGCTCTTTCTTTTCTACAAATGATTCAAGATGAGAAGCAGCATCAGCTCCCTCTCCTTCGGATGGGGTGAGGTGTTGATTCCGTTTATCATTGAAATTTTTATTACGGATCTTATTTAACTCGCTCAATAAGATCTGCTCATCCACATCCATGATGCGGCTGCATTCTTTCACATACACAGAGCGATAGATTGCATCCGGAATAAGTGCAATGCTCTCCACAATTTTTTTAATAGCCTCTGCTTTTCTCAAAGGATCATTATTTGTCCCTTTTGTAAGAATACTTGCTTTATAGGAAATAAAATTCTGAGCATTCGTGACAATAAAATCTTTTAGCTCCTGTGTGCTGACTTTTTTAGAATACGAATCCGGGTCATCACCATCAGGAAAAAGTAGAACCTTAACATTCATTCCTTCTTCCAGCAAAAGATCGATTCCTTTTAATGCAGCATTTATTCCTGCCTGATCACCATCATACGAAATGATTATATCATTCGTAAAACGTTGTATCAATTTTATTTGTCCTGCTGTTAATGCCGTTCCGCTACTTGCTACCACGTTTTCAACTCCCGCTTGGTGCATCGCGATCACATCCATATAACCTTCTACAAGGAAACAGAATTTCTCTTTTTGAATCGCATTCTTCGATTGAAATAATCCATACAAGACATCACTCTTGTGATAAATTTCTGTTTCAGGGGAGTTTACATATTTCGCAACTTTTTTGTCGCTCCGTAATGTTCTTCCTCCAAATGCAATAACTCTTCCGCTTTGATTTTGGATCGGAAACATTACTCGTCCCGAAAAACGGTCGATATAGCGCGTTTCAGCAGCCTTCACCGGAATTTCAGATTCTTCCGGATTTATTTCGGGTTCATTTTTGAACTCAATGGTAAGTCCTGCTTTTACGAGATATTCTGTTTTATAACCCGTGGCTATTGCAATATCTGTGAAAGCGGTACGCTGATTTATGCTGTAGCCGAGTTGAAATTTTTGAATGATGTCTTCTCTTAATCCACGTTCCTTAAAATAGCCTAAGCCAATGGATTTACCTTCATCCGTATTATATAGGTTTTCAGAAAAATGTTTTTGAGCGAAGGAGGAAACTACTAATAAACTCTCTCTGTCATTTTGAAATTGAACCTGTTCAGGCGTTTGTTCTTCTTCGGTAATTTCAATATTATATTTTTTTGCGAGATAACGCAAAGCATCGGGGTAAGTCAATTTATCATGCTCCATGATAAAGTTGATGGCGTGTCCGCCTTTACCACAGCCGAAACATTTGTAAATGCCTTTTGCAGGAGATACATAAAAAGAAGGTGTTTTCTCATTATGAAAAGGGCAACAGCCAATTAAATTCGCTCCGCGTTTTTTCAGCGAAACGTAATCGGCAACCACTTCTTCAACACGGGCGGCTTCAAAAATTTTATCTATGTCTTCCTTGTGTATCATTTCACAATAAAATTTTCTCTAATTTTTAATCATAAACCTCACAGAAAATAAAGATCTTTTTTATCATAAAAATCATAAAAGATCTGCGTTCCTATTCCGATAGTCTTTTGGAAAATCAAGTTTTATATTATTGCATAAGATTTCTCGCCCTTCGACTCTGCTCATGGTGACAAACGTAATGACAATAAAGCTCATCCAAAAGGATTGCTAATTTACGAAAAAAATGTGTTTAAAAAAGGAATTATTTTCCTGTCAAACGGGCGATGGCACGCTGGCTATCTTCGTTGTTCGGGTTGAGCTTCAGGGATTTTTTGTAATTGGTGATCGCCAATTCTTTTTGTCCCATCTGACGGTAGGTTTCTCCCAAGCCGTGATACACTTCCCAGGAGTCGGGGTACTGTAATTCGTTATGCTTAAAAAGTTTATAAGCATCTTCTGTTTTTCGTGCTTTTAATAATTGAAAGCCTACATCATTAACATGGTCATTATCAATTTGGGATCTATTTGGTGTCAAGCCGCCTAATTCGATCTCCACTGTTTTTACTTTGGAAATAAAATAATCGAAAGGAATAACGCCGTCTACAAAATCGTTCTCATATTTTGTAATGCAATTTCCCAGATAGGCGCATTCGTCATATGGCGCGCATTTGCAGCTGGCATATGAATTAAACATCTTGTCGCCGTCGATCAAAAAGACAGAATCTTTATTTTGCATAATCAGCTGATCAAAATTACAAAAGGCTGCTAAGGCAAGTTGCGAGTAGTTTTGAGAAGCATTTTTAAATCCGCCATACGTTGTTTGCCAAACAGTTTGTATCAATTGCATTCCTCCTTCGGATGGATTTATTTTTCTGATAACGCCTGCAACATTTCCAGCTCCTGCATGATAGGAATGCAGCACTAACAGTCGAAACCAAAGGTCTGTTTCATTGTAGGATACGTGTGCGCTATCCAACATTGCTTTTGTGTATGGAATGCAGATCCTGCTTAATAAACGTGAAGCGCCCATTGCCGATTTTTCGATATTGGTGCGTTCATCAATAGTTGAATTTACTATCAATCCTTGTTTGCGTGCAACCGCTTTCATCAATTGAAAAGGGCCATTCGCTCCAACAGTAGATTTGGTATTCATTTTACCCGGACTCTCGATCAGCAATATCGCCTGGGCATACCAAGGATCAACGCCATTCACTTTTTTAAATTCATAAAAATCTTTTTTCCCTGCAGTAACTAAAATGTTGACACTGTCAGGAATGTTATTTGATAGACGGACGCTGTCTCTATAGGAGTTTCTTTGAACATCACTTAATCTGCTCCATTCCTTAACAGCGATTTTCTCTAACACTTTCCTGCTCGCAGCAACGCTGATTATTGCAGAGTCGGGTGGAAGGTTCATGATCTGTTGCCAAAATTGTGGCTGAGGTAAATTTTGCCAGCCTTCAGTATAGATGTTTGAATTGTCAATAAATTTCATTTTGGTTACATCGTTATAACCAACAATATATTTTTCAACGACTGGCACATTTGCAACTGAAGTTTGCGCCTTCGCTGAAATGCAAGCTAACGCTAATCCGAATATGAAAAGGGACTTAGATATGAATTGATAGGATTTTTTTTGTCTGTTCAAAATTCAACTATTATTTTTATAAAAATAGGCTTCTAACTTATCTCATCTACATTTAAACTGTAAACTTTTTAACAAAGCTTTTCAACAATGTACAAGTTCTAACGATAATATCATAAAGATGTTGCATTTTTTTATTCGACTTGCTTTTCGCAGATATATCGTTCAAATAAATTCGTTGGTCGAAACTGACTAGCCAGCTTGCAGGATATGTTTTTTGAAGAATTCATATTTACTATGACTTTTGACGTATTTTAATCAATTCTATTACTACAAAAATCTACCTTTTTATATAATATATTTACTTACTTTTGTTTCGCAAAAAAATTAAAAACTATTATTATGGCAACAGATAGATTTGAAGCTCATGACTATTATTTAATGGATGAGCTATTAACAGATGAACATAAATTAATTCGTGAAACTACCCGTGCTTGGGTGAAGAAAGAGGTTTCTCCGATTGTTGAGGAAGCCTGTCAAAATGCTAAATTTCCAAAACAATGGATCAAAGGTTTAGCGGATGTTGGAGCATTTGGCCCGTATATACCAACTAAATATGGTGGTGCAGGATTAGATCAGATTTCTTACGGAATAATAATGCAGGAATTAGAGCGTGGCGACAGTGGTTTGCGTTCAACGGCTTCTGTTCAAAGTTCATTGGTGATGTATCCAATTTATACATTTGGATCTGAAGAGCAACGAATGAAATATCTGCCAAAATTGGCAACTGGTGAAATGATGGGTTGTTTTGGATTGACTGAGCCTGACCATGGTTCAAATCCAAGTGGTATGATCACCAATATTAAAGATAAAGGTGACCATTATTTATTGAATGGTGCTAAAATGTGGATCTCTAACTCTCCTTTTGCTGATATAGCTGTGGTTTGGGCAAAGGATGAAGCAGGAGATATTCGCGGAATGGTAGTGGAAAGAGGTATGGAAGGGTTTACAACTCCTGAAACTCATGGTAAATGGAGTTTGCGCGCTAGCGCAACCGGAGAATTGGTTTTTGCAAATGTGAAAGTGCCAAAAGAAAATATCTTCCCTACAATTAAAGGTTTAAAAGGCCCATTGAGCTGCTTAAATTCTGCTCGTTTTGGAATAGCCTGGGGCGCAATTGGTGCTGCAATGGACTGTTATGATTCAGCTTTACGTTATTCTAAAGAACGTATTCAGTTTGGAAAACCTATTGGCGGATTTCAATTAACACAAAAGAAATTAGCTGAAATGATCACAGAGATCACCAAAGCACAATTGCTGACATGGAGATTAGGAGTTTTGAAAAATGAAAATCGTGCTACTCCTGCACAGATCTCTATGAGCAAAAGAAACAATGTGAATATGGCATTACAAATTGCTCGTGAGGCACGTCAGATACATGGAGGAATGGGAATTACAGGTGAATATCCGATCATGCGTCACATGATGAATTTAGAGTCGGTTGTTACGTATGAAGGTACACACGACATTCACTTGTTGATTACCGGAATGGATGTTACTGGAATTAACGCATTTGGATAATTATAATTTAAAATAATTTAACGCCCTGATAACTAAATTGTCAGGGCGTTTTTTTATTGTTATTCTTATAGGAATCAATAATACCCGTATTGACTTTGCATATTAAATGTTAAATTGCTGGTTCAATTACTAATAATAGAATATAGTTAATGGATAATAATTCTAAATACAGCGTATTTTTGTTTCTGTTTTGGTGCCGGCGGCTCTATACTTACAATTCCGGTATTGGTATATTTAATCGGCATTGAGCCTGTTAATGCGACTTCTTATTCGCTTTTCATTGTAGGTGTTTCTGCGTTCATTGGCGGACTAGGATATTTGAAAAATAATCTGATCTGCCTGAAAACAATGGTAGTGTTCGGATTCCCTTCTGTAATCAGCATTTTCTTCACTCGCAAATATCTGTTACATACTATTCCAGAACATTTGTTTACAATCGGGTCTGTAGAAATTTCAAAAAATGCTGGCCTGATGATTCTACTAGCGATACTTATGATCATAGCTTCTTATACCATGATCAGAAAGTCGTCAACAGTAAAAGTGGATCTGCACAAACATAATAACGAGCAGTACCGCTACTTTTTAATTTTTCAACAAGGTATTATTGTTGGTGCTTTAGTTGGATTAGTTGGTGCAGGTGGCGGATTTTTAATCATTCCAGCTTTGGTAGTATTGGCGAAATTGCCGATGAAAAAAGCTGTTGGTACTTCTTTGGCAATCATTGCATTAAATTCTTCTATCGGATTTTTAAGCGATTTTGGTACACATCAATTCGATTGGCAATTTTTATTTATTTTTTCTGGATTTGCTATTGTTGGCATTACTATTGGGAGCTACCTCACAAAGTTTATCAGCGGTGCAAAACTAAAACCAGGATTCGGCTGGTTTGTTTTGGTCATGGGAATATATATTATTGGTAAGGAACTTTTTTTTAGTAAAATAGTTTAAAAACGACATTGTCATTATTTAATATCTTTGTAAAAAATTTAAAATATGTATATAGAACAACTTTATACGGGATGTTTATCTGAAGCAGCTTATTATATTGAGTCGGATGGAGAAGCTGCTATCATTGATCCTTTGCGTGAAACAGATCCTTATATTGCATTAGCGAATAAGCGAAATGCAAAAATTAAATATGTTTTTGAAACACATTTTCATGCCGATTTTGTATCCGGACATATTGATCTTGCAAAAAAAACAGGTGCATCAATAGTCTTCGGGCCTACCGCACAAACGGCATACGAAGCTGTAATTGCAAAGGATGAAGAGGTTTATGCCATCGGAAAAATTAAAATAAAAGTGCTTCACACGCCCGGTCATACGATGGAGTCTTCTTGTTTTTTGTTGATAGATGAGAATGGAAATAATAATGCGGTATTTACTGGTGATACTTTATTTGTTGGAGATGTTGGTCGTCCTGATCTTGCAATCAAAAGCGATCTTACCATTGATGATCTTGCAGGAATGTTATACGATTCTTTGAATTCAAAAATAAAAACGCTTGCCGATGACGTGATTGTTTATCCGGCACATGGAGCAGGTTCTTCATGCGGAAAAAACCTAGGGAAAGAAACATACTCAACTATAGGAATTCAGAAAAAAATGAATTATGCAATGCAGCCAATGAGTAAACAGGAGTTTATAAAAGCTGTTACGGATGGATTGTCTGCTGCTCCAAGTTATTTTGCAATGGATGCTAAGCTTAATAAAGAGGGTTATTTAAGCATTGATGAGGTGATCAGAAAAAATGCGAAAGCGCTTTCCGTTGAAGAATTCGATTCTGAAATTTCAAAAGGAGCGTTGGTGTTAGATGTCAGAACACCGGATGAATTTGAAAAAGGATATGTTCCGACAGCCATTAATATTGGATTGAACGGTCAATACGCTCTATGGGTTGGTGCTCTTTTAGATGCAAAAACACCTTTGATACTTGTAACCGATGAAGGTAAAGCGGAAGAGGCAGTTTTGCGTTTGGCTAGGGTAGGATACGAAAATGTAAACGGATATCTAAAAGGCGGAATTGATGCCTGGAAGAGTGCAGAAAAAAAATTGGAAACGGTAGAAAGTATTTCAGCAAAAGACTTTGTCGCAAAAATAAATTCTTCTAGCAATATTATTGATGTTAGAAAATTAGGTGAACTGGAAAGTGGAGTGCTCGAAAACGCACAGCATATTTGTTTATCTAAATTTCAAAATGAAATGCATTCATTAGATAAAAATAAACATTACTTCATACATTGCGCCGGCGGATATCGCTCCATGATGGCTGTTTCTATCATGAAACGAAATGGCTTTAACAAAATAACAAATGTTGCAGGTGGTATGGGGAAGATACAGGAAACCGGAATAAAATTAATTCAACCATTAACAGTTTAATATTAAATCAAATCAAAAATAAAAAAATGAAAAAACTACTTATTGTATTAATTGCTCTTGTTTCAATAGTAAATGTGAGCAATGCACAGACGAAAAATGCTGTGGTAACAAATCTTTCTTCTGAGCGATTTAAAGCGATCATTGAAAACGATAAAAATGGCGTTATTTTAGACCTGAGAACATCAGAAGAAATAACTAAAAAAGGGTATATCAAAGGAGCAATTCAACTTGATTATTTGGCAAAAGATTCAGAAAAACAAATTGACAAATTGGATAAAAATAAAACGTATTATGTTTATTGTGCTTCCGGTGGAAGAAGTTCTGATTGTGCTGAGTATATGGAGAAAAACGGTTTCAAGCGAGTGTACAATCTTGAAAAAGGTCTTTCAGACTGGTTGTTAAAAGGGTTTCCTGTAGAAAAAAAATAGTATTATTGATTGTATCGGACTCCGCTCAGAGTGAAAAAACATTTATGTTTTTATTACTTTGACCGGAGTCTTTTAATTTATTATTCCTTCTTCTTTTATTTTAATGTCGAAGCTTTTTACATTGTCAAATTTTAATTGCTTGTATTCTTTTTTCTCTAACACTTTTAAAGGACCTTGCCAATCACCTAAAAAATCATCCCTGGAAAGGTCATCGTGATCAAAGACTCCCAGACCAATGCTGTCGTTTTTGAAATAGTGGTATAAATTAAAAGTGTCGTGTCCGATATATCTATCTGTTGAAGGCTCATAAGGCGTTTGTGCATAATATTCATTTGTAGGATAACGGATCGTCCAGTAGATATCAGGATAACTGCTTTTCCATAAGGTGTTATCCATCCCTGCTGGTGAAAAAGTAGAATCGTTTCTCAATACTAAGCCTTGACCATAAATAATACTTTTATAAATTTCGGGAACATCTATTACGAATTTAACTCTCGCATTTAGTAATGGTTTTATTGCGTAGAGTCTGAAATACTTACCTGAACTATCTTTTTTGTAAGTATCGTTTGTGAATACTGTTTGCGATATGGCTAATTCTATTGTTTGTTTTCCTTTTTTTAAATTATGAAATGCGTAAAATGGGATTTCAATTTGTAGTGCGTTGTCAATTTTAAAATTCAATTGTATATAAAGTTTGTTGTTCATTGAATCTATGGAAAAGGAAGAGTTTTTTTTATTAAAAAAGACGGATTTCTGAAGGATAGTATAATCTACTTTTTTTAATGTTGCTATGGAAGGATTGCTATTCGAACAGCCGAATGAAAAACAGGCTATTGTGAAAATGACAATGAAATATTTAAAATTATTCATGAGTCAATAGTATAGTATAAATAAAGGTAATGAAATTAAAAAACCGGCTCTTTCAGTAAGAGCCGGTTTTATTTTTGATCGCAAAATGAAAAATTAATCTTTACAATTAGCGACCAAATATTCACGGTTCATTCTGGCAATATTTTCTAAAGAAATTCCTTTCGGACATTCAATTTCGCAAGCTCCTGTGTTTGTACAGCTTCCAAATCCTTCCAGATCCATTTGAGCAACCATATTTTTTACACGTGCAGTAGCTTCAATTTTTCCTTGTGGTAATAATGCAAATTGAGAAACTTTTGCAGCAACAAATAACATAGCAGATGCATTTTTACAAGTAGCAACACATGCACCACAACCAATGCATGCGGCAGCATTAAAAGATGCATCAGCATCATCTTTAGGAATAGGCAAACAGTTTGCATCTTGTGCCGTTCCTGTGTTTACAGAAACGAATCCTCCTTTTGACTGAATTCTTTCAAATGCAGTACGATCAACTGTTAGATCTTTTATCACAGGAAATGCTTGTGCTCTCCAAGGTTCAACAACGATTGTGTCGCCATCTTTAAATGAGCGCATGTGCAATTGGCAAGTTGTGATACCCGTTTTCGGACCATGTGCACGACCATTGATGACCATACTGCACATTCCGCAAATACCTTCACGACAATCATGATCGAACACGATTGGGTTTTCATTCTTACTTACAAGTTGTTCGTTCAATACATCAAACATTTCCAGAAACGACATATCTGGAGAAATATCTTTTACTGGGTATGTTACCAATTGACCTTGTTCTTTTCCGCTGTTCTGACGCCAGATCTTTAGCGTTAAATTCATATTTCCGTGACTCATATTTTTACTTTTTGAGATGTAAGACAAAGATGAAATTTTTTGTCTTGCATCTAGTGTCTTGATTCTTGTGTCTATTTACTTATAACTTCTTTGTGCAATTTTAATTGTTTCGAATTTCAATTCTTCTTTGTGCATTTCATAGGTGTAATTGCCTTTGTATTCCCATGCTGCAACGTATGCAAATTCATCATCTTTACGCAATGCTTCCCCTTCTTCTGTTTGAGATTCAATTCTAAAGTGTCCTCCACAAGATTCAGAACGATTCAAAGCATCCATACACATCAATTCTCCTAATTCAAGGAAATCAGCTACACGACTAGCTTTCTCTAATTCAGGATTCATTTCATCCGGTTTCCCTGTAACACGAAGATCTTTCCAGAACTCATCACGTAATTCGCGTATCTCAACAATTGCTTCTTTCAATCCTTTTTCGTTACGGGCCAGTCCGCATTTTTCCCACATGATCTTTCCTAAACGTTTATGGAAATGATCTACTGATTTACTT
>JAPLDC010000528.1 GCA_026391935.1 Bacteroidota bacterium
TTGCCAGAGAATATTTTAATGTTTTCCCAAGTGCATTTTTCGGTTATGATTTTACAAAAGACCTAAACACCAGTGTTACATACTCTAGCAGAATCAGCAGACCTACGTTCCAAGACATGGATCCGTTTATAAATTATATCGATTCACTTTCTTCCTTCAGAGGTAATCCCTATTTATTACCTTCCTATACACATTCATTGGAAGCTTCGCTAATATATATGAAAGAAGCTTCATTGACTTTCAGTTATTCCCGAACAAATGGAGCTATGAATTTGGTTGTAGATAAACTAAATGATGGCTCAGATGCATTTATTGCTACGACCAAAAATTTAGATTTTTCGGAAACCTATTCAGCCGGAATAACCATCCCATACGAACTAAGCTGGTGGACCACCTATAATTATTTTGGATATATGATCAATACATTTTCGTATAAAAGTAATGGAACCATTATTCAAAATAAGAAACCAATGTATTACGTTTATTTGTATGATGAATTCAGGGTTAAGAAATTCTTTTCGGCGGAAATTACTTTTGAATATACATCAGCAGGTGTTGACGGCATTTTCTCCTTTGAACCCTTCTATAATTTATCTGCAAACATCAAAAAAAGTTTTTTTGATGACAAGCTTACCTGTAGGCTAATCGCAAATGATATATTAAACACTTCGTATAATAAAGGAGAAAGCAATGTTGCAGGCTACAATGTAAATTATATTTCTAAAGAGAATTCCCATTTTTTCGTTTTGTCATTAAACTATAAATTCGGAAAATTAAAGTCGAACGACTACAAAGATAAAACTGTAAATCAGGAAGAGTATGACCGTATAAAGATGGGGAAATAAGTATTATCAGACCCTCACACCCATTATTAATATATCATCAACCTGCTCCAAACTTCCTTTCCAGTCGATAATTGTCTTTTCTAAAATAACCCTTTGCTCATCCATAGGCATTCCTTCAATAGAAATAAATAATTGCTGCAAAGATTTATATTTAAACTTTTTACCTTTCTCTCCACCAAACTGATCTGCATATCCGTCTGTAAAAATATAGATTGTATCACCCTTTTCTAATTGCATTTCGTGGTTTACATAATTTTTAACCTCTCCTTCTAAATATGTTCCAATAGGAATTTTGTCAGAATGCGTTTCCAACAATTTTCCATTTCTAATAATATATAAAGGATTATATGCACCGGCATATTCAAGCATATAGGTTTTCAGATCTAAAGCACAAAGCGCAATATCCATCCCATCCTTTACTTCGGAATCACTTCCTGTTTGACGTAATGTTTTTCCTATGCCTTTACTCAATGAATTAAGAATAAGTGAAGGTTTGGAAAGCCCCAATTCATTCACCGCCTTCGCTAATAAATTATAGCCAACAATACTCATCAAGGCACCAGGAACACCATGTCCGGTGCAGTCAACAGCAGCAAACAAAATTTTTGTTCCCCAAGGTTCTACCCAATAAAAATCCCCACTAACAACATCTTTTGGTAGATAAAGAACAAAAGATTGTGGAAGAGATTTCTTAATCACTGTTTCCGGAGGTAATATAGCTTCTTGAATTCGTTTTGCGTAATTGATACTATCTATTATATCCTTATGTTGATCCTCTATGATATTATATGCTAACTCAATTTTTTCATTTTTAACACCTAATTCTCTATTTGCAAGCTTCTTTTGATTATTCCCTCGAACAGCCATTATAACCAGCAATAAAAGCAATACTCCAACACAAATAATCGCACGAGAGATCAATGTCTGACGACTCAATTCATCTTCCTTTATTTTCTTATCCTTGGTAAGCAGGTTTATTTCCTGTTCCTGTTTCTTTGAATCGAAACGCGCCTGCATTTCAGCAATTTGATTGCTACTTTCAACATTATAAATGGAATCATTTAATTCCTGAAATAATTCGTGATATACTAAAGCTTGTTTATAGTTTCCTAACTTTTTATAGGACCTAGAAATCCCTTTAAAGGATTGAATAATATGTTCATTTGCGACAATCTGCTTCCCTTTCTCTAACCCACGATTGTAAAATTGGAGTGCCTTATCAGCATCACCAACAGCAAAATAATAGTCGCCAATATTATTTAATGCCAACGACTGACCATAAACATTGCCGATCTTTTCGTACAATGCGGATGCTTTTGTAATATAAATAAGTGATTGTGGATAATTTTTTAATTCAAGATAAGTATCAGCAATATTATTATAATTTGTAGCAATAGCATCTTCATTATTTACCTCTTGGAATATTTCAAGAGATTTGAAATAATAATCCAACGATTTTTTAAAATCTTTTTTATTGCTATAGATTGTTCCAATAGAGATCAAGCAGGAAGCAACACCATTTTTATTCCCAATCTCCTTTCCTATCTTTAAAGCTCTCTCAAAATATTTGAGTGCTTCATCATACTTAGCTAATCCGATATAAACATTTCCGATAGCACCGGAAGAAGACAAGATGCCTTTTTTATTTTTAATATTCTCTTGGATTCTCAGACCTTTAATATAATAATCAAGGCATGTTTTATAATCGGCAAGATTATAATAACCATTACCAATGTTATTATAGGCAACAGCTTGATAATATTGAAAATTTTTCTCTAGAGCTATTGCAAGCGACTGTTTGGCAAAACCAATTGCCTTATCAGGATTGACATCTACAATATATCTACAAAGATCATTAATGGCATCTAACTTGGCGCTATCATTTATTATTGTAGGAATAGCAATTTCAAGGGAATCAATTTGTTTTTGATTTTGAGCCATGATAGGCAAAACAAAAAAAACTAGGAAATAAAAAAATGGAGAGAATTTTTTTTTCACTTTGTTACTGTTTAGGGAAACAAGGTATAAAATTTATGGAAATAAATCAAATTATCAGTTGAATGATACGTACCTCAGGTTACAACAGAGGCAATATTATTGGAATCCAATACATTTTGCAAATTCGTAGCAAGTTTGAAAAAAGAAAACAGTTATTTTTTTGCCGGAAATGATTTCAATATAAAAACAAGGGTCATTTAATGAGTTTCCCATTTAGTTTCATCAGTTGTGTTTCTGAAACTTTTGCATTATAGCGCGCAACTGATAAGCGAGTCAAAGCTTCGTCATAACTTCTCTGAATCTCTTTTAATTCAAGAGAATTGCTTGAACCAATCCTGAATCTTTCCAAAGCAATATCGACTGCCTCTTTTGCCAATTTAGCATTTTCTTCTTCCAAAGCAAGTATTTTTTGATCATCCTGATATTTTCTAAAATTCGATAATAAAGATTGTTCTACCTGAAGTTTAGCGATCTTATATTCATAATCAGCATTCTCAATTTGCAAATGGGCATTTTTAATTTGATTATTCGTATTAAAGCCGTTAAAAATATTCCAGCTGGCAGTTAATCCCAAGTTTATTCCTAAATTTTGATTTAACAAGGTGAAACCTGCCTGGTTCTCGGAGCGAGCAAACAAATAATTCGCATTAAAATTAAGTTTTGGAAACAGCTGAGACTTTGTTTCTTTCAGCAATTGATTTGATAATTCAATATTTCTTTGAGCAAACAACAGATCAGTATTATTCTTTTGAACCTCATTTTTTAGTTCATCATACTTCAATTGAAATTCAACCGGTATAATTTCTGAAACTTCAAATTCTACATCTGAATTTCGTGCCAGCAACTGATTCAAATTAAGTTTCAGGTCAGATAGCGTTGTTGTTTGCCGGAACAGATTAGATGTCTGTGCATTTTTGTCCACCTTAGCTTGTAGTACATCCAACTTTGAACCTGATCCTATATTCAATTTCGTTTCTGCAATTTTTAAGCGTTCTTCCGAAATGGAAATATTATCAGACAATCCGATTATCAATTGTTTTTGTCTGACAATATCATAATAGGTTACAATTATTTTGGAGAGTGTATTTTCAATTAATATTTTTGAGGACAACATTCCCATTGATTCCAGTTCTTGTAAACGTTTGTGAGAGGCGAACATTTTAAATCCATCAAACAATGTCCAGGTTAAATACACGCCGGCATTAATATTATTTGATTGCACTCCACTTTTATCAACAGTTAAACCGCTGGAAAACTCTTGCTTGGTGGCATTATTCGCAACACCTGTTGAAGCCTGCAAGTCAACTTTTGGAAGCATTCCAGCATTACCCAGCGAATTATTATTCGATGCTATGGTTGCATTATTTTTCACAATGCTGATATCATAATTATTTTTCAACCCGATATCAATTGCCTGCTCCAAAGTCAACTGATCTTGTGAAGAAACTAAATTCACAAAAAATAAATTAAACAAACAGATCAAAAAACAATTACTTAGTTTCATGCTTACGCTCTTTTGAAAAATATGAATAAATAGCAGGGATAACATATAATGTCAGTATCAAAGAAAATAAAATTCCTCCTACAATTACTACTCCCATCGCTGTTCGGCTTTTTGCTCCGGCTCCGAAAGATAAAGCGATCGGCATTGCTCCCAATGCTGTTGCAATACTAGTCATTAAGATCGGACGCAAACGTGCAGCAGCAGCTTCCTGAATTGCTTCTTTCACCGAGCGGCCTTGTTCTTTTAACTGATTCGCAAATTCGACAATTAAAATACCATTCTTTGTAACCAACCCTATCAGCATGATAATACCAATTTGACTGAAAATATTCAAGGTTTGATTGAAATACCACAATGATAACAATGCGCCACAAAGTGCCAAAGGTACGGTGATCATTATGATCAAAGGATCAACAAAACTTTCGAATTGCGCAGCAAGGACCAAATAAATGATCAGTAAGGCCAGAATAAAAGCAAACAAAACATTGGAAGAGCTTTCAGAAAAATCGCGTGACGGGCCTGTTAATGCAGTAGAAAAAGAGTCGTCCAATATTCTTTTTGAAATTGATTCCATCTCTTTAATTCCATCTCCAATCGTTCTGCCCGGAGCTAAACCTGCTGAAACAGTTGCTGCCTGATAACGATTGTAATGATATAACTGAGGTGGACTGCTTTGTTCAACGATCGTAACAACATTATCCAACTGGATCATTTCACCTTTATTATTTTTAGTATACATTGATTTCAGATCCAATGGTTCATCACGTTTGGCTCTTTCAAATTGTCCGATCACCTGATATTGTTTTCCATCCATATTGAAATAACTGAACCGTTGTCCGCTCAAAGCCAACTGCAACGTTTGTGCTATATCACTAACAGAAACCCCCATGCCTTTAGCTTTTTCTCTATCGATAGTAATATTCAATTCGGGTTTATTAAATTTCAAATTCACATCTACCGTTTGAAACACCTTACTCTTATTAGCTTCTTCGAGGAACAATGGTAATTTTTCTTTTAACTTTTGGAAATTGGGCGCCTGTAAAACAAATTGCACCGGTAAGCCACCTCTTGATCCACCGGAAGAAATTGTTTGTTCCTGAATTACGAATGCTTTTGCCTCAGGAAATGCTTTTGAAGATTTTGTAATATAATCCGCAAGCTGTTGCTGAGTTCGTTTTCTTTCGTTTGGTTCTTTTAAAGCCAAACGGATAAAGGCTGTATTCACAGCACCTGAGCCACTAAATCCGGGAGCAGTAACGGTGAGACAAATTCTTTTTTCAGGAATAGAATCATTTATGAAATCGGAAAATTTCTTCACATAGGCATCCGTATATTCATACGACGCACCCTCGGGAGCCGAAACAGATATTCTAAACCAACTGCGATCTTCCAACGGCGCTAGTTCTGACTGAACCGCATTTCCTGCAAAATAGATCAATCCAAAACTTCCCAAAATAATTACAAATGCGATCCATCTTTTTTTCATAAAACGGCCCAGAGAATTATCGTAACTACTCACCATCTTTTCAAAAAATGGTTCCGTCATAGTATAGAATTTACTTTTCTTGGGTTTCTTACGAACCATATATGCGTTAAGCATAGGCGTGAGTGTCAATGATACAAAAGCAGATATTAATACCGCTCCGGCAATTACAACACCGAATTCCCTGAACAACCTTCCTACAAATCCCTCTAAAAATATCACCGGCATAAACACAGCCGCTAAAGTGATTGAAGTTGAAATAACGACAAAGAAAATTTCTTTCGAACCTTTATGAGCCGCTTCAACAGGATCCATACCTCCTTCAATCTTTTTATAAATATTTTCCGTGACCACAATTCCATCATCCACAACTAAACCTGTAGCCAGCACAATTGCCAATAAAGTCAGTACATTTATTGAATAACCCATCAAATACATGATAAAGAATGCACCGATCAATGAAACCGGAATATCAATTAATGGGCGGAAGGCCACTATCCAATCACGGAAAAATAAATATATAATAAGGATAACCAGAATGATTGCGATCATTAATGTTTCTTTTACTTCAAGTATCGAACGTTTCACAAATTTTGTATTATCCAAAGCAATACCAATGTGAAAATCTTTTGGAAGATCTTTTTTTATCTGATCCAAACGCTTATAAAATTCATCCGCTATAGCAATATAATTTGCACCAGGCTGAGGAACGACACCCAGTCCGATCATAGGAACACCGGATTGACGAAGAATTGTTTCTTCATTTTCGGGACCAAGCACAGCATACCCAACATCTTTAAAACGTACAACATGATCTCCATCAGAACGAATGATCATATTATTGAATGAATTTTCATCCTTTAATTTACCAACTGTTTTTACAGTTAGCTCTGTAGTATTTCCTGCAATCTTTCCGGAAGGCAATTCGACATTTTCCTTTTCCAGTGACTGTTTTACATCCAAAGGTGTTAAACCATAAGCGGCAAGTTTATCAGGATTCATCCACATGCGCATGGCATATTTTTTTTGTCCCCAGATCTGAATAGTGCTCACACCGGGAATCGTCTGCAAGCGTTCCGCAATAACATTTTCGGCAAAGGCGCTTAACTCCAATTGATTTTTCGAATCACTTTGAATTGTCATGGATAAGATCGCATCCGAATTCGCATCCGATTTAGTAACGGTTGGTAAACCATCAATATCCTGAGGAAGCTGTCGGACGGCCTGTGATACTTTATCGCGAACGTCATTTGCTGCCGCTTCAATATTCGCATCCAAATTAAATTCTACTGTGATCGTACTCGAACCTTGATTACTTGAAGATGAAATTGTTCTCACGCCCTCAATTCCATTAAGCACTTTTTCAAGGGGTTCAGTAATTTGTGACTCAATAACATCTGCGTTGGCTCCGGCATAATTTGTTTTTACAGTAATTATAGGAGGATCGATGGAAGGATATTCCCGCACACCAAGATAATTATATCCTATCGCACCAAATAAAACAATAATGATTGACATCACTATTGCGAGTACAGGCCTGTTTATGCTTATTGAAGAAATATTCATACTTAAATTTATTTAATCTCGGTTACTTTCACGGCAGCACCCGGTTTCAAAGACATAATTCCGTTAACAATAATGGTATCACCGATTGATAATCCATCTGTGATCTGGATCTTTTCATCGGTTCTTAAACCCGTTAACACTTTTACGGATTCCGCTTTACCATTTTTTATCCTGAACACTTTTTTTCCTTTCAGGTCAGGAATAATCGTTTCGGTGGGAACCATCATGGCTGAATCAATATCATTTAGAGCAAGTTGAACGCGTGCAAATGAGCCCGGATAAATATCTCCTTTTGCATTCGGACAAATTGCCCTGACCTGCAAGGTGCGTGTTGCCATATCGATCTTCGGCTCAATAGCAAATACTTGTCCGGTCAGCTTTTGTTCATTCCCTTCAACAGTAAAAGAAAGTCTATCTCCCTTTTTTACAACAGAAGAATATCTTTCAGAAACAGAAAAATCAATTTTTACAGGATCGATCTGCTGAATGCTGGCAATAATTATAGATGGAGTAACATAAGCGCCTTCGCTAACATTTTTCAAACCTACAATACCATCAAAAGGTGCTTTGATCTCCGTCTTAGCTATCTGTGCCGAAGCAAAATCTATATCTGCTTTTATAACATTATACTGATTCTGTATCACATCAAACTCTTCCTGACTAATTCCATTGATAGCAAGTAATTGCTTTTCACGTTGCAATTTTTGATCAGCCAATGAATATTGTAATTGCAATTTTTTATAATTCGCCTGCAGATCAGCATCATTGATCTTCACCAATAACTGACCTTTGGTGACCTTACTTCCTTCCTGAAAATTAATTTGCAATATTTTACCAGATAACTCGGACTGCAATTGCACTTCTTCATTCGCGATGATTGTTCCCGATGCATACACTTCATTACTCAGCTTTTCAACTTTTAAAATGTAAGCGGTTACATTGCTTGGAGACATTCCAGCACCCGGCTTTCCAGGTTTAGCATCCTGCTGCGAAGACATTGACGGGAAAAAGAAATATTTAACTAACAAAAGAATGCCTATTATCAGTGTAATGATTATGATATTTTTAATTCTCATATCGTATTATTTTTTTTTAAGTTTTATATCTACTTTATTGCCAGGCAGATCTTCAATATTGTTAAAAATGGTTGCCAAACAAGAATAAAATAGTTCCTGATCATTTTTGTTCAGTCCTTTTAATGCCTTTAAATTCATTTCTTTGATTCCATGGTGAATTGCCGGCATAATTTTTTCTGCCTTTAATGTAAGTTGAATAAGATGTTCTCTTCTGTCTTGAGGATTTACAGTTCTTGTTATCATTTTTTTTGCAACAAGATAATCCAGTATCCTGACCATAGAAACCTTATCAAAATCAAGCAGATCGGATAAATATTGTTGGGTACATTTTTGTTTCGCATTATCAATTGCCACAAGGGTAGAAAAATGACGATCAACGCCAAGGTGCTCCATTTTTTTACTTAAGGCACCAAAGTATTTTTTAAGAATGCCTCCCAATAGTTTCCCCAAAGGCATTGACTCATTAAATCTTTTTTCTTTTTCAGATAACATATCTCAAAAGTAGTTAAAATAGTTAACAGTTTACAATGTTAACTATTATTTAAACACCTCCAATCGAAAAAGGTTTAATGATTAAGCTGTTTTTATCACTATTTTATCTGAATTTCATCTACAAAAATGTAGGCATCACCGCCAAAACCTTGGTGCCATGCAGGTAACTTCCCAAAATTATATGCTTTTACTTTCACAAAACGAGAAGTTACGCTTTTACTTAATGTGTATTTAAATTCTTTTAATTGAGATGTATTGTCATCGGGCTTAATATCATTATCAATGCTTGCAACCAAGGTATACGTCTTATTATCATTTGAAACATAGTATTCCACTTTTGTTGGCATTAGGATCCAAGAACGGGAGTCCTGCAAGAATCCGGAAGCAAATGTGGTTACCTTTTGTTCCTTTTCCAGATCAATAATAGCTTCAAAATTCTGTGATTGATACCCTTGCCATTCACCTTTTTTCCAATTGATATCCCCGTGTAAACCATCAATAATTCCTTCTGCACCACCTGCAGAATATTGAGGATCATATTTGGAGATGATATTGACTTTCCAATGATTAGGACGTTTGTAAAATGATCCTTGAATGGTATCACTTTTTGTTTTACTATCATCTGAATAGGCAAAAATAATTTTAGAAGAATTTATATAAAAAGGTTTATCGTAAAGCTGAAAAATACGAGCCGCTTGTTCAGGATTCATTACTGCTATATACACTTTTGATCCGGACTTAACCTCCACCAGCATACTATCATCAAATACACGAGAAGAGGTGTTGATAGTTGGTACAGGCAAAATATATCGGGCACTATAAACCGGCGGAGCCAAGACTTCTGCTGCGGAACCTTCCCAGTTATTATTGGGCTTATCACCCATCAATAATGAGACTTTACCTCCATTAATAATTTGATTGTACGTCAACTTATTAAGTCCAACATTGTTCACATTTCCGGATTCTATATATTTATTTTCAGCAGAAATATTTTTTGTTTCAATAGAAAATTCTTTCCCGTTCTCAAGATAAATTTTTACATTATCAAAAAAGGGGACTCCTATCTTATAAAAATCAGTTCCGGGAGTTACCTGATAAAAACCCATAGAACTCAATACATACCAGGCACTCATTTGTCCGCAATCTTCATTTCCGATCAAGCCATCAGGCAGAGGTTTATAAAATTCTGAAACTACCTGACGAATTCTATCCTGAGTTTTAGAAGACTTTCCTATATAATCATACAGATATGCCATATGATGACTCGGCTCATTTCCATGGGCATACTGCCCGATCAATCCAGTGATATCAGCTTGCTCCCGTCCGGTAGTTTTATTTGAAGTTGTAAATAATTCATCTAATTTCTTTTCAAACTTATCCTTTCCTCCCATCAATTCAATCAATCCCGAAATATCCTGAGGAACAAAAAATGTATATTGCCATGAATTACCTTCCGTGAAATTATTATTTACTTCGCGCGGTTCAAAGGGTGTTAGCCATCCACCATTTTTTTTCGGTCGCATAAATCCGGTCTCGGTATCAAAAACATTTTTCCAGGATTGGGACCTCTTCATAAAATATTGAAAATCATTTTCTTTTTTCAGCACCAATGCCATTTGAGCAATACACCAATCGTCATAGGCATATTCTAAAGTTTTGGAAACACTTTCGTTATCATCTTCCATGGCAATAAACCCTTTTCGTTTATATGCCGCCAATCCAAGATGATCTAACATTGCACTATGTTTTGCTGCTTCAAATGCTTTTTCATAATCAAATCCCTTGATCCCTTTCACCATCGCATCAGCGATCACACTTACAGAATGATAACCGATCATGCAATCGGTTTCATTACTCGCCAGTTCCCAAACAGGCAAACGTCCTCCTTGTTCATATTGGGCTAAAAATGTATTGATAAAATCAGCAGTCCGCTTTTGATCAATAATCGTATAAAGCGGATGTGCAGCACGAAAAGTATCCCATAAAGAAAAAACAGAATAATAGGTAAAACCCTCCGCTTTATGAATCTTATTATCCCGCCCACGATACATTCCATCCACATCCATATTAACGTTAGGCTGAATCATGGTATGATACAATGCAGTATAAAAAACTTTCAATTTATCCGTATCAGAACTTGTCACTTCAATTTTGCCAAGTTCTTTATTCCATAATTCTGCGGCATCTTTTTTTGTTTTTTCAAAATCCCATCCAGGAAGTTCAGCATCCATATTCTTTTTTGCTCCTTCCGTACTTACAGTAGAAATTGCAACTTTGACAAATATTGATTCTCCTTTTTTTACATCAAAGGTAAAATCTGCTGCATGATCCATTTTAAGAGGAGCATCAGCAGGCAATTCGCTATTCGAGATTTTGCCCCATGTTTTAAATTCTTTAGAAAATTCAATTCTTGCAAAGATGTATTGATCTTTTGCCCACGCTTCACTCCTTCTGAAAACTTCAATTGTTTTATTATCAATCAATTTAATTTCACCTGAAAGTAATTTGTCTCTATGATCCAGATCCAAAATAATATTCATTGGTCCGGTTTTATTGAATGTATATTTATGAAATCCAACACGTGTTGTCGCAGTTAATTCAACATCAATGTCATCTTCATTTAATTTTACAGAATAAAATCCCGCACTCGCTTTTTCATTTTTACGCAAAAAGCTAGATTTGTAATCTTTTTTTGAAATTCCAGCAGCTCTCATCGTCGGCATGATCATAATATCTCCATAATCACTGCAACCTGTTCCACTTAAATGTGTATGAGAGAAACCATAAATAACTGAATCACTGTAGTGATATCCGCTACATCCATCCCAACTTCCGTCAACACGGGTATCTGGAGATAACTGAACCATACCAAACGGAACAGTGGCTCCCGGAAATGTATGACCATGACCACCGGTGCCAATCATGGGATCAACATATTGAGAATAATTTTGCTGAGGCAATGCACAAGAGAGAAAGAGAGAACAGGGCAAAGTTAAAAGTATGATGATTTTGTTTTTCATGATGTTATTTTTTCAACATAGAATTAATAAGTATCGACTAATGATTTTATTTTTATTTTTTTATCAAGATGTTTAACATAAATGTAAGGTGGTAAATCAATTGTCTTCTCTTCATTTGGCAAGAGATCAAAACAGTTATCACTCAAATGTATAATTTCACCTTCAATTGTAACGCACACATCTTTCATCAAAGTTTTCGATTTAAGTGTAATAGAATGGCTAAACAAGCTCTCTCCAAGTGAAAATACGATATCCGTCTTCTGCAATTTTAAATCTTTCGGTTTTTCAAAATAGTGCAATGCATACGTTAAAATATTTGAAGAATAAAATGCAGTGTAACTCGCTTTTAAAACTACCGAAGATTTATCAAAGCCATTTAATATTTTTTTATCGAATGTATATACTTTTTCAGCAGAAGCACTGCTCACTCCAGCCGTCATAGAATCAGACCAGAGGATTTTTCCTGAAAAATCGAAAAGTTGAAGACGTAACCAGGCACCTTGATTTTTCAAATCATCCGAAATTAAATATACATCGCAAACACTATCCTGTTCATCTATTGAAAGTATAGTGCTTTCAAAAGAGCGTTTGACTTGATATTGTGATGCTTTCCAATTGTTATAATAATCTACAGAACTCCAGGAAGTCACCGGCCAGCAATCATTCAACTGCCAATAAAGCGTTCCCATACAATAGGGCTTGGCTCTGCGATGTGCTTCAATTGCCGTTTTCATACCTTCTGCCTGAAGCAATTGAGAAACGTAACTAAAATTATCCAAACCTGATGGCACTTTATAATCTAGCGACATATATTTCAATATTGTTTCGTAACCAACCGGATGTTTTTGGTGGTTTCTCATATCAGCTGATGTTAACTCTTCTGTATCAGCTGAAGGTAGAATACGAGCATATTTTTTAATAGAATTCAAATCAGGCATTCCTTGAAATCCATACTCACTTACAAACCTTCCTACTTTTTTATTGTAATTTTCAAACGGTTCATTTCCCCACCAAACGCCCCAATAATGGGAATCTCCTTCTTGCAAACTCTCTTTATGCCCCCAACCTATTGATGGAGATGATGGCCAATAAGCACGACTACCATCATAGGCATTCACCATATCTTTGATGAAATTGTCAAATAAGGCAGAATTATTTTGAGCAATTGTTGTCGAATCTTTTTCTGAATAATGAAATTGTTTTTGCCACTCCCAATTTTTCCATCCTTCATCCACTTCATTATTGCCGCACCATAAAGCAAGACAAGGGTGATTCCTTAAACGCTGAACCTGATCAATTACCTCCTGAGCAACATTATTTACAAAATGATTGTCCCCCGGATACATAGCACATGCAAACATGAAATCCTGCCAAACTAAAATCCCCTGCATATCACATTGCTTATAAAATTCATCATCTGCATAAACGCCACCGCCCCATACACGTAGCATGTTCATATTTGCATCGACAGCGTTTTCCACAATTTTTTCATAGTCATCTTTTGTAACACGAGGTAAAAAATTATCGGATGGAATATAATTTGCTCCTTTCATAAAAACAGGAACTCCATTCAATTTAAAATAGAAACTTTTGCCGACAGAATCTTTATCCTGAATCAATTCAATCGTGCGGAGACCTATTTCCACTATCTTTTCATCTAACAGTTTAGAGTTGAAAGAAAGACCAATATCAAAATCAT